>JAJYBQ010000118.1 GCA_021778935.1 Pseudomonadota bacterium
GGATCTGCTGTCGAGCTGGAAGATCAAGTCCATCCTGACGCGGTACTCCGACCACATCGCGACGCCCATCCGCATGGTCAAGGAGGAATGGGACAAGGACGCCAACGAGCTGCGCGCCACCGGGGAGATGGAAACCGTCAACCGGGCGTCGGCACTGTGGGCGCGTGCCAAGTCGGACATCACCGACGAGCAGTACAGGGAGTTCTACAAGCACGTCGCGCACGATTTTTCCGATCCGCTGGCGTGGACCCACAACCGCGTCGAAGGCCGCAACGAGTATGTGCAATTGCTCTATCTCCCGTCGAAGGCGCCCTTCGATCTGTGGGATCGCAAGCACACCCACGGTCTCAAGCTCTACGTCAAGCGCGTGTTCATCATGGACGACGCCGAACAACTGCTGCCGGCTTATCTGCGCTTCGTCCGCGGCGTCGTCGACTCGAGCGACCTGCCGCTCAATGTTTCGCGCGAAATCCTGCAGGAAAGCCGCGACGTGAAGCTGATCCGCGAGGGTTGCACCAAGCGGGTGCTGTCGCTGCTCGAGGACCTGGCGCAGAATCGGGCTGACGACTACGCGAAGTTCTGGACCGAGTTCGGCACCGTGCTGAAGGAGGGCATGGGCGAGGATTCGGCGAACGCCGAGCGCATCGCCAAGCTGCTGCGTTTCGGATCGACGGTCGGGGATGGAACGACCTCGCTCGCCGACTATGTCGCCCGGATGAAGCCGGAACAGACGGAGATCTATTACGCCACGGGCGAGTCGCCGATGGCCGCGCGCAACAGTCCGCACATGGAGATCTTCCGCAAGAAGGGCGTCGAGGTGCTGCTGCTGACCGACCGCGTCGACGAATGGATGCTGTCCTTCCTGACGGAGTTCGAAGGCAAGCCGCTGCGCTCGGTGGCGAAGGGCGATCTCGCGCTCGACGCGCTGGCCGACGCGCAGGAGAAGGAAGAGAAGCAGAAAGCCGAGGATGCGTTCAAGGACCTGGTCGCGCGGGTGAAGGACGCCTTGGGCGAGCGCGTATCGGAGGTGCGGATCACCATGCGCTTGACCGACTCTCCGGCCTGCGCGGTGGTCGACAAGGATGCAATGAGCGCCCATCTCCAGCGTATGCTCAAGGCCGCCGGACAGCAGGTCGCGCCCCAGGCGCCGGTGCTCGAGCTCAATCCGCACCATGCCCTGGTGCAGCGCTTGCAGGGGGAAGATGCGTCGCGCCTTGCGGACTGGGCGAACCTCCTGCTCGATCAGGCCGTCCTGGCGGAGGGTGGGCAGATCGACGATCCTGCCGGATTCGTCAAACGCATGAACGCGCTGCTGCTCGGACGCGGATCGATGTGATCACGTTCTCGGAAGCGAACGGGGTCCGCTACCTGCATTTTGGTACGGAATGGGTGCAAGGGGCGATGCGGCTGTCGCACCCGTACCGCCTGGAGCTCGAATACCAGCGGCAGATGATGGCGCCGCTGGTGTTCGCGCCGCGGCCCCGCGCGGTTCTGCAACTCGGGCTGGGTGCAGCGGCGCTGACCAAGTTCTGCCACCGCTATCTGCCGGATTCCCGCGTCACGGTCGTGGAAATCGATCCGGCGGTGATTCTCGCCGCGCGACAGTGGTTCGCGCTGCCGCCGGACGACGCCCGTCTGCGCGTGGCGCGGGCCGACGGCCGGGCGTATCTCGACCGGCACCCGGAAAGCGCCGACTGGTTGCAGGTGGATCTCTACGATGCGGGTGCGAAAGGGCCGGTATACGACGACGAGCCCTTCTATGCCGCCTGCCGCGGGGCCTTGCGCGACGGCGGGGTGGCGGCGTTCAATCTGTTCGGCCGCGGCCTGCGGCATAGCCTGCGGGCGCTCGACGAGGCGTTTTCCGGGCGGTGGGCCCGCCTGCCGGCGACGGCCGAGGGCAACCACATCGTCCTGGCATTCGCCGGCGACTGCGGCTCGTCTGGGGCCGAGCGGGCGGCCGCCGCACGGTCGGTGGAGGCACGATTCGGTCTGCCGGCGCCGGCGTGGATCGACGGCCTGCGGGGCTCATCCGACCGCGGCATGCCGCATTGATGGGCGGTCGCGCATTTTTTCATTATATTTTCAGGTTTCCCGTCGCACACTACGCCCTTGGCTGCCATGGGCGAACACCACCGTGGCCGTCGAACGCCAATGATCCACAACGCCGACTCGTCCCGGCATCTCGTCGGGAATGCCTCCCCAGGGGGATACCCAGCGCATTCCCCGGATGCGCTGCGGGCGGCCGTGGCCGTTGTGTCCGGGCTGTCGGCGGGCTCCTTTTCCGGCATCGTCAATCGGGTGCGCGACATGATCTCCCTGGTCCGGGACTTCAATGTGAGCCTGCCCTGGGTGCGGGGATTGCTGGCGGCGAAGTCGGAGGCACTGCGGGATGCCTATCTGGGGCACTTGCGGCAGCGGCAGGATGCCGCGGTGGCAAGACTGTTCTCGGGCGATCCGGATGTGCGCGAGCCGCACGGATTGGTGATCGAGGGTCTGGTGGCGGGGGACGGGGTGGCAGACCGGATCGTCGATCGGGTGGCAGCCCGCATCGTCGGGCGCATGCGCACGGCGGCCGGGGAGCCGCTGCGCGACCTGCAGGCAATCGTCCGCTTTCTGTCCGGTCGGGCGGATCTTCCGGTTTCCGGCAACCCGTTCGCGCCCGATGTGTTCGTCGGAGCCCTGATGCAGGCGGCGGTGGATGTCGGGCTGGCGCCGCAGGCCTGGGTCGCGTTTCTTACCGTGTTTGAACGCGACCTCGGTGCCGAGGTTCAGCGTATCGAGCATGCGGTCCTCGAACATTTTCGCCTCCAGGGGATCCACCTGCCGCAGAGTGTGGAGCAGGGCTTCGGACAGGATTCCGGACCCGACTCGTCGCAGGACCAGCGGGTTCGGGGGTGGGTCGCGTACCTGCGCCACCGGAGCGCGGCTGGCGACCTGCGGATCGCAGGTCTGCGGGGTGCGGAAGAAGGTGTCGGGCTGGCGGATCGCCGGGGGGACGATTCGGCGTCCCGCGTCGCGATCGCGCGGGCGCGGGAATTCCTCGCGTCGTTGCGGGCAGGCGCGCGAGACGAGGCCGGGACGCGGAATCCGGCGGATGTCGTTCCGAGCGAACCGCTCCTCGCGGCATTGGTGGAATTGCAGGCGCTGGGTTTGCAGGGAGTCCGCGGGGTGACGTTCGCCGCGAGTTCTGCCGGATCGATCGAAACCTGGCGCGAGCATCTCGTCGAGCGGGCGGTGCGAGCGGAAGAGCAATGCATGATCGACATCGTGGCAATGCTGTTTGGTCATATCCGGCGCGCCACACAAATTCCGCCGGCGATCCAGGATCTTCTCGCACGGTTGCAGGTTCCGGTGCTCAAGGCGGCTTTGCTCGATTGCCGCGGGTTCGCGTCGAGCACCCACCCCGCACGGCGTCTCATCGACCGCATCGCGCAGGTGGCCGTATACAGCAGCGCCGACGCGGCGGAGAACGAGTCGTACCGTTTCGAGGCCGAACGGCATGTGAACCGGATCGTGCGTGAATTCGATCGCGACGTCGGGCTGTATGAGCAGGCGCTTGCGGAGTTCGATCGGTTTCTCGCGGCATCGGGGCGCGCGTTCGAACGCCGGTCGATCACCGAGCACGCGATCGCGCGATTCGTCGCCGGCGCCGTGCTGCGGGGTACCCCGATGACCCGGGAGCCGGCGTAAGCCGCTCCCGTTGCGCACGGGACGCTCCTGCGCTCGGCGGCTCCGGTCAGGACGCCCGCCGGCGCAGGCATTCCAGCAAGGCGTCGTTGATTGCCATCGGATCGGCGGGAAGCGTGCCGCGCTGCGTCCGCCACACCACTTCGCCGAGGCACTCCATTGCGGCATGCGCGCCGGCATGCGCGTCGCCGGTGCGCCGGCGCAGTTGCTCCAGCACGGCGCGAATCCCCGGGGGCTGATCGATCGATTCCTGTTCCCGCAATGTCAGGTGCATCGCAAGATGCAGGAACGGGTTCTCGCGCCCCGCCTCGATGGGGAAATCCATTTCTAGGGCCCGCGCCGCATCGCCAAGCAGCGCGTGGTATTCCGGATGATCCAGGATGCAGGCGATCGCCAGGCTCTCCAGCGGCGTCGCGACGCTTCCTTCGCAGTGCTTGCGCCAGGCGTCGCAGAAAAACCGGCGGACTTCTTCGCGGGAGGGATTGAACATGGTGGAGGAGCGGGCTGAGGTCGGGGGTTCCCCCTCTGGCGCGATGGCGCGAGAGGGCGGGGGTGAGGGTCGCGATTCGGTGAGTGTTCGTTACTTCGGCGCCGGCGTCTTCGGCTGGTACTCGCATTGCGCCGCGACGATGCAGCGCCAGCATTCGGGTTTGCGCGCCTTGCACACGTAGCGCCCATGCAGGATCAGCCAATGGTGGGCGTGGTGGCGGAATTCGGTCGGCACCCCGCGCAGCAAGCCGTCCTCGACTTCCCGCACGGTATTCCCCGGCGCAAGTCCGGTGCGGTTGGCGACGCGGAAGCAGTGGGTATCGACTGCGATCGTCGGTTCCCCGAAGGCGACATTGAGGACCACGTTGGCAGTCTTGCGGCCCACGCCCGGCAGGGCCTCCAGCGCCGCGCGATCCCGCGGCACCTGCCCGCCGTGCTGATCGAGGATCCGGTGGGACAGGGCGACGACGTTGCGCGCCTTGGCGCGATACAACCCGATCGTGCGGATCTGGGCCGCCAGCGCCTCCTCGCCCAGGGCGGCAATCGCTGCGGGGGTGTTCGCGTGCGGGAACAACCTTGCGGTCGCCGCATTGACCGATTTGTCGGTCGCCTGCGCCGAGAGCACGACCGCGACGAGCAGCTCGAAAGGCGTGGAATAGTGCAACTCGCTTTCGGGATGCGGATTGGCGCGGGCGAAGGCCGCGAACATTTCCCGGATCTTGCGCGGCGTCATCGAGCCGTCCGGCGCGCGCGCGCGCGCTCGATCGCCCGCTGCAGGATGTGGCGGCCCCGGCGCATCTCCTCCGCGCCGATCATGGTCCCCTGCTGCCCGCGCGGGGTGTCGGGCGCGGCTCGGCGTTTCGCCGGCTCCCGGCTTTCCCGCGCGATGCGCTGCGCGCGTGCCTGGGTTCGGGCGTCCGCGCGCCGCGCGTCGGTGACCGTCCAGACGCGCGGCGGCTGCGCCGGCATCAGCGCGATGCAGTCCATCGGACAGGGTGGCAGGCACAGGCCGCAGCCGGTGCATTCTGCCGCCAGCACGGTATGCATGCGCCGCGTCGTTCCGACGATCGCATCGACGGGGCACACGCGGATGCAGAGCATGCAGCCGATGCAGCGCGATTCGTCGATGCGGGCAAGCCCGAGAAAACGATGGGAATGCCAGTCGGGCGCGGCGTCGCGGCCTCCTTGGTTTTCGGCGATGGCGGGAGCCGATGCTCCGGGGGCGGGCTTGCACGGTGTGTCGTTGCCCGTTTCCCGGCCGATCAAGGTGTCTTTCCTGCCCGATCGATTTCCCGGGCGGTCTGTTCAACCAGGTCGTGGTGTGCGCCCCCCAGCGCCAGGGCCCGCGTGATTGCCGCCCGCGCGCGGGCGACCCGGTGTTGTGCCAGTAGGGATGCCGCGAGGTTGTTCCAGGCGTCCGCCTGGGTCGGTTGCAGTGCGACTGCCCTCCAGAATGCGGTGACTGCGCCTGCCGGGTCGTCCATCTCGAACGCGCTGTTTCCCAGGCCCATCCACGCGGCGTAACTCCGCGGCGCCCGCCGGGTAAGGGCGGCATAGGCGCGGTGCGATGCCCGCACATCGACGCGCTCGAGCGCAGCCGCCGCGTCGAGGAGCGCGTCGAGGGAAGGCGTGACCGGGAGCCGGCGCGGGTCCGTTGCCACCATCGCCCAGTCGCCGCTGCGGTCCCAGGTGTGCTCGAAGAGTTCCATGGGCATGGCCTCATGTGGCTCCGGGCCGGATCGCAGCTGCACGACGCCGGCGGGAACGTCATACCCGACCACCACCGAGTAATGCCAGACCGGGTAGATCGCCAGCCCGAGGTTTTGCAGCACGATCACCGGATTGCCCGCGTCGACTTCCCGCAGGATGGCGTCGAGCCGCGGCGGCAATTGCACCGCAAGCCGGCCTTGCCGCCGCGCCGCGGCGAGCATTTCCGGCGCGAAGGAACCATGGCGGCCGGGGGTGAACACCGACGCGCGCACCGAATCGAGAGTGATTCGGGAACCGGTCGCACCCAGAACCATCGCCAGCGTCGCCGGCCCGCATTGATCCTTTTCCTGGGCGAAGTAGGGGACCCGGTTGCCCAGGTCGTGTGCCGGATCGATTCCGAGCGCGTCGTGCGCCCCGCTCATCGACGCGCGTACGGCGTCGGTCTGCGGCGTGGCGCAGGCCGCGACGAGCAGCGCCGACGCGGTCAGCACGACGGCGCGAACGAGCCGGGCGGCATTCGCCGCCAACGGCCGGTCCGGGTGCGCCAGGCCCCGGTCAACGAATCGGCCGGGTGAACGGAAATACCTTCGTGAGTCCAAGGATGTCGGTGATCAACAGGATCACGAACACGGCGAACAGGATCTCCAGCACGCCGCCGCCTGCCGGAAGCTGGTCGATGCGCCGGGCGAAGTCCTGCGCTTCCTGATCGGTGAGTGCGTTGACGCGCGCCTGGACCTGCGCCGGATCGACGCCGTTGGCGAGCAGGACCTTGCGCACGTCCTGGCGTGCCAGCCAGGAGCGGATATGCTGGCGCGCCGAACTGTCGGCATGCAGAATCTGTTCGGTACCGACCAGCGCCGCCCGCGCGGGCAGCGGGACGCTCGCGCCGACCAGGCTCAGGGAGGCAAGCGCGGCGACCGCCTTTTTGGAAAAATGCATCATTCCCTCCTCCGGAAAAGGAATCCGGGCCGACTCGCGTCGGCCAATCCGGAAACTCTGAATCGCTTCCGCGGTATCTTACCGCTTCAGGTACTGCAGCTTGTCCTTGACATCCTTCCACTCGTCCGCGTCCGGCGAGTGCGCCTTCATGCGGGTGATGGATGGCCACTTCTTCGCCAGTTCCGCGTTCATCGCAACGAATTGCTGCTGGTCCGCGGGCACATCCTCCTCGGCATAAATCGCATTCACGGGGCATTCCGGAATGCAGACTGCGCAGTCGATGCACTCATCGGGGTCGATGGCGAGAAAGTTCGGTCCCTCGCGGAAGCAATCGACCGGGCAGACGTCGACGCAATCGGTGTACTTGCAGCGGATGCACGATTCGGTAACTACGTGAGTCATCTGGCAACCTGGTCGGGAAATGGCCGGAAAATGCGGCCGGAAAAGGGCAAAAGTGTACCGGATTTGCCGTAAGGACCCCAGGCGCCCCGTCACCAGGTCGCGTGCGCGGCGTCGACTTCATCCGGCGCCGCCTTGAACCCGGCGTGTCGGGGCGTGCCCGGTCGGGGTGGCGGCATTTTCCGCCGCTTGCGCGACCATTCCGCCAACTGGCGCTTGCGCGCATCGGAGAGGTGCTGGAAGCTGCGGGTGAGTGCCTGGCGGCGTTCGGCGGACAGCGAATAGGCCCGTCGAAGATTGTTCCGCGCGGTGATCCGCTGCTCCCGCGTGAGCCGCACCAGTTGCGGCATGCGCGCGTGCATGCGCGCCTTGCCTTCCGGCGACAGATTCTGGTACCGCGCGGCGATCTGCAACCACCTCCGCTTGCGGTTGGCGCCGAGCCGGTTCCATACGGATGCCAGGGGAGAGAGGGCCTCGTGCTGCGCCGGTGTCAGGGCCGACCATGTCGGCCCATCGTGCGCCGAAACCCGGATCAT
>JAJYBQ010000119.1 GCA_021778935.1 Pseudomonadota bacterium
TGCTTGCCCGTCTGTCCGCAGTACTGGTGCGACACGCCAACCGAATGCGTGCCCTTCTTCGGGAAACCCGTGTCGTCCAATATCCACCACACCGGTTCATCGTCACGCACCAGCTTGGGCAACACTTCATTGGCGACCGCCGTCAACAGCGCCTCGTCGCTCCAATCAGCCTCGGCAACCAGGTGATGCATCGACTGGTGCGCCGAGCGCACTCGATCCGGCTGCACCCGCGCCGCCATCGGCTCCACGCTCTTGCGGCCACCAGGCAGCACCAATCCCTTCAAATACCACTGGCCAGGCTGCTCCCGATCCGCGTGATGCATCGTCGCCACCATTACCCCACAGTACTTCTCAAACCGCGCTTCCAGACTCGTCGCCATGGCCGCCCCTCAGAAAGTACTTGAAGAAGCCACCATAATGCCTTATCTTTTAACACAGTAGTACTAGGCGATCAGTCCCTGCTTGCGCCCGAACGCGATGTTCGCGGCGAGGAACCCGGCCTTCGAGCCGCAGTCGTAGCGCGTGCCGGAAAACCGGTGCGCGACCACGTCGCCCTGCGAGACACGGCGGGCGATGGCGTCGGTGAGCTGGATCTCGCCGCCGCGCCCGCGCTGCGTGCGCGCGAGCTCGCTGAAGATTTCCGGGCGCAGGACGTACCGGCCCACCACGGCCAGGGTCGACGGAGCCTCTTCGGGGGCCGGCTTCTCGACGATATGGGTGACGCGCTCGTCCCGACCCGAGATGACCTGGGTGGCCACGATGCCGTACTTTGCGGTGTCCTCCAGGGGGATTTCTTCCACTCCCAGCACCGACGCGCCGTGCCGCGCGTAGCTGTCCACCAGTTGCGCAGTGACCCCGGGCTGCGCGTCGATCAGGTCGTCGGCAAGGATGACTGCAAACGGCTCGTCGCCGACGACAGACTGGGCGCACAGGACGGCGTGACCCAATCCAAGCGGCTCGGGCTGGCGGATGAAGACGAAGTTCACCCCTGGCGGCGTGGCGGTGCGCAGGGCATCGAGCAGCTTGGTCTTGCCCTGCGCCTGCAGCAGCATTTCCAGTTCCGGGTTGCGGTCGAAGTGATCCTCGATGGCGCGCTTGTGGCGCCCGGTGACGAAGATCATCTGTTCGATGCCCGCCGCGGCTGCTTCCTCCACCGCGTACTGGATGAGCGGCTTGTCGAGCACCGGCAGCATCTCCTTGGGCATGGCCTTGGTGGCGGGGAGGAAGCGGGTGCCGGATCCGGCAACCGGGAAAACGGCTTTGCGAACTATGGTGTTCTGGCTCATGGGTGTCGATTGTATCGAGGGAAACCGGATGCGATGGCCCGGTGCTCGGGCCTCGTCCGGTGGTCAGCGCAGGGTTCCTTGTTCCAGCCGCTGCTGCAGCATCTTTTTGCCGACCTCGACTCCCCACTGATCGAAGGCGTTGATGTCCCAAAGTACGCTTTGCACGAAGGTCCGGTGCTCATAGAGTGCGATCACGGCACCGAGTGCGCGGGCGTCGAGCTTCGGGATCGACAGGACGTTGCACGGCCGGCCGCCCGGCGCAGCGCCGTGGGGGGTGGTGGGACGCTGCGCCCCCAGCACGGTGTCGCCGCGGGACAGTGCGTCGGCCTGGGCCAGCGCATACGCGTGCAACAGCCGGTGGCGCTTGTCCGCGCTTTGTTCATGCTCGGCGACGACGAGAAAGTCGATCGGGACCCAGTGCGTTCCCTGATGCAGGAACTGGAAGACGCTGTGCTGCGCGGTCGTGCCGACCTCGCCCCACACCACTGCCGCCGTGTCGTGCGTCAGCAAACGGCCGCCGTGGTTGACGCGCTTGCCCAGACTTTCCATTTCGAGCTGCTGCAGGTAGGGCGGCAGGTTTTTCAGGCGCTGGGCATACGGGAACACTGCGCGCGCGCGCACCCCCCAGAAATTCACATACCACGCGCCGAGCAGGCCGAGGATCACCGGCAGGTTGGCGTCGAGCGGAGCCTGGGCGAAATGCCGATCCATCTCGGAGGCGCCGGCGAGCAGATCCAGGAACTGCCGGTGGCCGTGCGCGATGGCGATCGGCAGCCCGCAGGCGGACCACAGCGAATAGCGGCCGCCGACCCATTGCGGGAATGAGAAGATCCGCTTTTCGTGGATGCCGAAATCCTGCGCCCGGTCGGGCTGCGCGGTGACCGCCGCGAGGTGATGGGTCGGGTCGAGTTCGGCGTCCGTCGCGCGCAGCCATTCCCGCGCGGCCCGCACGTTTTCAAGCGTTTCGAGCGTGGTGAAGCTCTTGGAAATCGCGATGATCATCGTCGTCGCGGGCCGTGCGCCGGTGAGTGCCGTGTCGAGTTCCGCCGGATCGAGGTTGCTCACGAAGTGCACGGCGATGGGGCCGGTAGCCGGGCCGAGCGCTTCGGTCATCAAGCGGGGTCCGAGGTCGGATCCGCCGATGCCGATGCACACGACCGTTTCGATCGCATCTCCGGTCGAGCCGTGGATCCGGCGCTCCCGCAGCGCTTCGGCAAAGCCGAGAAAGCGCGTCTGCTCTTCATGCAGGCTGCGCGCGACCGACGGGTCATCGGGTGGGGTGCGCAGGGCGGTGTGCCATGCCGGCCGATGCTCGGTGTTGTTCACCGCTTCCCCCGAGAGGAGGGCGGCGCGCGTCTTTTCGAAGTTCCGCGATTCGAGCCAGGCGAGCAGCGCTCGGAAACTGTCTTCATCGATCCAGTTACGCGAACAGTCGGCACGGACATGGGGCGCTTCGAACGTCCAGCGCTGCGCGCGCTCGGGTTCGACGCGGAACAGGGTGTCGATGGTGCGCGCCTCGAAAGACCGGCGGCACGCTTCCAGGGTTTCCCATACGGGGGATGGCGCAGTTTCAGGATTCGTCATGGTCGTGGTATGCCGAGCGTGTATTCTTTGGGTGTTGGGTTTCGTACCCATTCTATTGGATAGGAGCGGGTGTGGCGCACGATCTCGATCCGGGAATTTTCAAGGCATATGACATCCGGGGGATCGTGGACCGCAATCTCACACCCGACGCGGTGCGCGCCATCGGCGCCGCCCTGGGAACCGAAGCCCGGGAGCGCGGCCTGCGCGAGATCGCCGTCGGGCGCGATGGCCGGCTGTCGGGGCCGAGTTTGCGCGATGCGCTGATTTCGGGCATCCGCAGCGCCGGGGTCGACGCCGCCGATATCGGCCTGGCCGCGACGCCCACGCTGTACTTCGCAACCTACTACTTGAATACCGGTTCGGGGGTGGCGATCACCGGCAGCCACAATCCTCCCGAGTACAACGGATTAAAGATCGTGCTCGGGGGGGAGGCGATGTACGGCGAGGGCTTGCAGCAGCTCTATCGCCGCATCGTGGAAGGTCGACTCCATGTTGCGGAGAAGCCCGGCGCGCTGCGCAGCGTCGACGTGCGGCAGGCCTACCTCGACCGAATCGTCGGCGACGTGCGTCTGGCGCGGCCGATGCGGGTGGTGATCGACTGCGGCAACGGCGTCGCCGGGGCAATCGCACCGCAGCTCTACAAGGCGCTGGGCTGCGAACTGACCGAACTCTTCTGTGCCGTGGACGGCAATTTTCCCAATCACCATCCGGATCCGGCGCACCCGGAGAACCTGCGGGACCTCATCGCCGCAGTGCAGCAGACGGGGGCGGAGCTGGGAATCGCGTTTGACGGTGACGGCGACCGCTTGGGCGTCGTGACCCGCGGCGGCAAGATCATCTGGCCGGATCGACAGCTCATGCTGTTCGCCAGAGACGTGCTGGCGCACAAGCCGGGTGCGGAAGTGGTGTTCGATGTGAAATGTACGCGGCTGCTCGCGCCCTGGGTGCGGCAGCACGGAGGGCGCCCGACGATGTGGCGCACCGGCCATTCGCTCATCAAGGCGCGGCTGCGCGAGAGTGGCGCGGCGCTCGCCGGCGAGATGAGCGGCCATACCTTCTTCAATGACCGCTGGTATGGGTTCGACGATGGCATGTACGCCGGGGCGCGCCTGCTGGAAATCCTGAGCCGGGAAGCCGATCCCTCCGCGGTGCTGGAAGCACTGCCCGACGCGGTGAGCACGCCGGAATTGCAGTTGCGTACCGCCGAAGGGGAGAGTTTCGTCGTGGTTGACGCATTGCGCGCCGTGGCGCAGGATGCCGCGCGGGCGCAGCAGGTCTTTGCCGGCGCGGTCGAGTTCATCACCCTCGACGGTTTGCGGGTCGAGTATGCCGACGGGTTCGGCCTCGCACGCCCGTCGAACACGACGCCGGTCGTGGTGCTGCGTTTCGAGGCCGATGGGCCCGCGGCGCTGGCGCGGATTCAGGAGGATTTCCGGCGGGCGCTGCGGGTGGTGAAGCCCGATGCGTCCTTGCCATTTTGAGACGCGGCAAGGAATTTTTTTCGCTCTCCGCAACTCGGAGAGGGTCGGAGTGAGGGGTTTCGTACAAAATCGATGCTGACAGACCACGATATTTATCTCTTTCGCGAAGGCACCCACGCGCGCTTGCATGAGCGCATGGGCGCGCACCTCACGGTGCGCGATGGCGTCGCCGGGGCCCACTTTGCCGTATGGGCCCCCAATGCCCGTTCGGTGGCCGTGATGGGCCAGTGGAATCATTGGGACCCCGAGGCGCACTTCCTGGCGCCGCGGCACGACAGTTCGGGCATCTGGGAAGGGTTCGTTCCCGGCGTCGCGCACGGCGACGGCTACAAGTACCACATCGTCTCGCATTTCCACGGCGTGACACGGACCAAGGCCGATCCGTTCGCGTTTTATTCCGAGACGCCGCCCGCTACCGGTTCGCGGGTGTGGGACCTGGACTATTCGTGGGGCGATGCCCACTGGATGCGCGAGCGCGCCCGTGCCAATGCCCTCGATGCGCCGATGAGCGTCTACGAGGTGCACCTCGGCTCGTGGCGCCGCGTTCCGGAAGAGGGAAACCGATCCCTCACCTACCGGGAGATTGCGCAGCCGCTCGCCGAATACGTGGTCGAGATGGGGTTCACCCATGTCGAACTGCTGCCCATCACCGAGCACCCGTTCTACGGTTCCTGGGGCTATCAGACGACCGGGTATTTCGCGCCGACCGCACGTTATGGCACGCCGCAGGATCTGATGTACCTGATCGACGTGCTGCACCAGCATGGAATCGGCGTGATCCTGGACTGGGTTCCGTCCCATTTTCCGGGGGACGATCATGGCCTGGCCCGGTTCGACGGGACGCATCTCTACGAACACTCCGACCCGCGCCAGGGTTTCCATCCGGAGTGGACGAGCTACATTTTCAACTACGGTCGGCACGAGGTGCGCGCTTTTCTGCTGTCGAGCGCGCTGTTCTGGCTCGACCGCTATCACGTCGACGGCCTGCGCGTCGATGCCGTGGCCTCGATGCTCTACCTCGACTATGGCCGCAAGGAAGGCGAATGGATTCCCAACCGCTATGGTGGTAAGGAGAACCTGGAGGCGATCGAATTCCTGCGCATGCTCAACCTCACGGTCTATCGGGACCACCCCGATACCCAGACCATCGCGGAGGAGTCGACGTCCTGGCCCATGGTGTCGCGGCCGGTATACCTCGGTGGCCTGGGATTCGGTCTGAAATGGAACATGGGGTGGATGCACGACACGCTGGATTATTTTCGTAATGATCCCGTGCACCGGCGGTATCACCACGATCGCATCACGTTTTCGATCTGGTACGCGTTCTTCGAGAACTTCGTGCTGCCGCTGTCCCACGACGAGGTGGTCCACGGCAAGGGTTCGCTGATCGGCCGCATGCCCGGCGACGCGTGGCAACGCTTTGCCAACCTGCGGCTGCTGTTCGGCTATCTGTGCGGACATCCGGGAAAGAAGCTGCTCTTCATGGGCGGGGAATTTGGTCAGACGACCGAGTGGTCGCACGAGGACAGCCTTGCCTGGCACCTCCTGCAGTATGCGGAGCATGCCGGGGTGCAGCGGTGGGTGCGCGACTGCAACCGCCTGTTGCGCAGCGAACCGGCGTTGCACCAGGTCGATTTCGACGTGAGCGGGTTCCAGTGGGTTTCGTGTGACGACTCCGAGACGAGCTGGGTGGCGTTTCTGCGCCGCGGACATGATGGTGCGCCGGTCCTCGTGGTTTGCAACCTCACGCCGGTGCCGCGTCATGCGCATCGGGTGGGTGTGCCGGGCGGCGGGCACTGGCGGGAGCTGCTCAATAGCGATGCCGAGACCTATGGCGGGAGCGGACTGGGCAATTTGGGGGGAGTGCACGCACGAGGGATTCCCCTGCACGGGCAGCCCGATAGCATCGAACTGATGTTGCCGCCGCTGGCTGTGATCTTCCTCAAACAGGACGGCTGAGCGGGGTGACTGCGCTCCCGCATTATTGGGGGGAGACCGAAATCAGGGTGGCGGTCGGGCAATAATCGGACAGGGAGACATAGATGACGGCAGACCCCGGAAAATTCGCGATCCTCGTCGGCGGCGGTCCCGCCCCGGGCATCAACGGCGTCATCGCCGCCGCGGTCCTGCGGGTGCGGCAGGCCGGCGGCGAGATCCTGGGGGTGCGCAACGGGTTTTCCGAGATCATGCAGGGCCGGGGCGATGGCGTCCATGCCCTGTCGGGATCCGATGTTCGCGGGATCCACGTCCGGGGTGGGGCGGTTCTGGGAACGTCGCGCGCCAATCCGACCAAACGTCCCGAGGATCTCGAGCGGGTCGTGCAGACGCTGGCCGGCCTGGGCATTACCCGGCTCATCACCATCGGCGGCGACGATACGGCATTTTCGGCGATGAAAGTGGCGGAGTACGCCGGGGCGCGGCGATCGCCGCTGCATGTGGCGCATGTGCCCAAGACGATCGACAACGATCTGGATCTGCCGCCGCATATCGATACCTTCGGCTTCCAGACGGCGCGCCATCTCGGCGTGGAACTCGTGCGCAACCTGATGGCCGACGCCCGCAGCACCGGTCGTTGGTACGTCGTGGTCGCCATGGGCCGCAAGGCAGGTTCTCTCGCCTTGGGCATCGGCAAGGCAGCGGGTGCGGCGCTGACTCTCATCCCGGAAGAGTTCGCCGCGGGCGGCAGGGGCAGCCTCGACCGCATCGCCGACACCATCGTCGGAGCAATCGTCAAGCGCCGGGCGCAAGGGGGGCGGCATGGTCTTGCGGTGCTCGCCGAGGGCGTCGCCGAATCCATTCCCGAAGGCGAGTTGCATCGTCTCGGCCCGGTCGAGCATGACGAGCACGGTCATATCCGCCTGGCGGAAATCGATCTCGGGCGCGGCGTACGCAAGGTGGTGGAAGAGCGCCTCCGCGCGCTGGGAATCGCCACCGGAATCGTGTCCAAGGATATCGGCTATGAATTGCGCTGTGCCGATCCGGTGCCCTTCGATGTCGAGTACACCCGCGATCTGGGCTATTGCGCCGCGCAGTTCCTGCTCGACGGGGGATCGGGAGCGATGGTTTCCGTACAGGAAGGCCGCTTTGTTCCGATTCCGTTTTCGACCATGATCGATCCGGCAACGGGACGCACCCGCGTGCGGACGGTGGATTTGACGTCCCTGCGATACACCGTTGCGCGCCAGTACATGACCCGGCTGGAGCAGCAGGACTTTTCCGATTCGGCACGCCTGGCCGCACTGTCCGGGCAATGTGCAATGGACCCTGGGGTATTTCGAGACCGGTTTTTCTACGTTGTGGAGGGCGATTGACCACTGTTGCGGCGCAGGGTCCGGCACTCGTGCCGGAGGGGGGGGTGACAGGTCCG
>JAJYBQ010000120.1 GCA_021778935.1 Pseudomonadota bacterium
CATCGCCAGCGATGCGCCCGAGTATCTCGCGCTGATCGCCGAACGGCTGAGCGCGGCGCTCGACGGTGCCGGCCGGCGGTCGGAAGCCCTCAACCTGTTGCGGCGGGTGCTGCTGGACCATCCTTCCATCGACCTGCTCGACATCGCCGTGCGGCGCACGCAGGAATGGGAGGGGAATGCCGCCGGGGAAGCGGTGCTGCGGGAGGAACTCAATCGTCACCCGTCCTTGCTGGGCTTCGAGCGCCTGCTGGCGATGCGCGCGGCGTCGGCGCCGGGCAAGGACCGGGAACTGGAATTGTTGCGTGGACTCATTCAGGCCCAGGCGCGCAATCTGTCGCGCTACCGTTGCGGCACCTGCGGGTTTCGGACGCGATCGTTCCCATGGCAGTGTCCGGGATGCCTGAGTTGGGACAGCTACTCGCCAAAACGGATCGAAGAACTGGAGTCGGCAGCATGATCGGGCGCAACGCGATTCCCACCGTCGAAGGGACGATCGGCAATACCCCGCTGGTCCGGCTGCAACGCATCGACGCGACGCAATGGCGCGCGGGCGGGAACGTGCTGCTGGCCAAGCTCGAAGGCAACAATCCCGGCGGCTCGGTCAAGGATCGCCCGGCATATTCGATGATCCGGCGCGCCGAAGAACGCGGCGAGATCCATCCCGGCGACCGGTTGATCGAAGCGACCAGCGGCAATACCGGTATCGCCTTGGCAATGATCGCGGCGATGAAGGGCTACCGCATGACTCTGATCATGCCGGACAACCTGTCCCTCGAGCGGCGGGCCGCGATGCTGGCGTACGGCGCCGAGCTGATTCTGACCCCGGCGGCGCAAGGGGGGATGGAGCACGCGCGCGACCTGGCGATGGCCATGCAGGCCCGCGGCGAAGGGAAGGTGCTCGATCAGTTCGCCAATGCCGACAACCCGCGCGCGCATTACGAGGCCACCGGCCCCGAAATCTGGCGCGATACGGGGGGTGCCGTGACGCATTTCGTTTCCAGCATGGGGACGACCGGGACGATCATGGGAGTATCCCGGTTCCTCAAGGAGCGCAACCCGGGGATCGTCGTCGTGGGCGCGCAACCGGCCGAAGGCTCCCAGATTCCGGGCATTCGCAAATGGTCGGAGGCGTATCTGCCGAAGATTTTCGAGGCGGCGCGCGTCGACCGGATCGAATACGTCACGCAGGAAGACGCCGAGGAGATGGCCCGGCGCATGGCGGCCGAAGAAGGCATTCACGCCGGCATCTCGTCCGGCGGCGCGTTGTGCATCGCCTTGCGACTGGCGCGGGAAGTCGAGAACGCCACCATCGTGTTCGTCGTTTGTGATCGCGGCGATCGCTATCTGTCGACCGGGGTCTTCAACCGTTGACCTGTGGGTTGCGTACGGCGGGTTCCCATCCCTTTGTTCGAGTATCCCGCGGATTGGGATGCTTTCTTCTCATCAATGATTTTCGGGCGCAGAATTTCGCGGAGCACGAACGAATCCAGTCCGTTTCCGGGAGGATGCGATGCACATTCCGTCCGAGGTGGTGAACGTCATCGACGCGGTGCATTTGACCGATTCGGAGTCCTACCAGCGGACGTTCGAGCCGGATCAGGCGGGCCGACTGCAGCCTGGCTATTATCTTGTCCTGTGGAAGGAAGAGATCGAGGTTTCCCGTTTCGACGCGCAGGCCGACTATGTCGGACCGTTTCCCACGCGCCGGGTGGCCGAGGACGTGCTGGCGTTTTTCTGTCGTTGACCCGGTGCGCGACAAGCCTCGTTCAGGGCGGGACCGGTTCCGTTTTTCCATTCCCGGAAGGGCGCGAGGTGGGCGATGCAGGCGATTGTGCTATGCCGCGTCCGGCAGCAAGCGCGCCGCGAGTGCAGCTAGGCGGTCGACGTCACCGCTCGATTCGAGACGTAGGCGCGCCGGGGGTGCCGCGGCGTTCGCGGCATGGTCGGAACCGCTCGTCGCGGTGCGCAGGCGCCGCGCCAGTTCTCGCGCGATCGCGGGTCCTGTTTCGATGATCGTGACGCCAGGTGCCGCGGCTTCGATCGCGCTGCGCAGAAACGGGTAGTGTGTGCATCCCAGCACGAGCGTGTCCGCTCCCGCCTCCAGTAGCGGCGCCACCGACGCCCGGATCGTTTCGTGCGCGGCCGGGGTGTCGGTTTGGCCGGATTCCACCAGTTCCACCCAACCCTGGGCAGCATGCGCGACGAAGCGCACCTCCGGCGCTTCCTCGCCCGTCCGGCGCAGCAATTCGGCGTAGCGCCGACTGGCCAGCGTCGCCGCGGTCGCCAGGACTCCCACGACACCGCTGCGGGTCGCCGAGGCGCCGGGTTTGAGGCCGGGTTCGACCCCGATCACGGGAACCGGTGCCCAGGCGCGCACGGCGTCGATGGCGTTGGCCGTTGCCGTGTTGCATGCGATGACGAGCGCGCGCACGTCATGTTCGAGCAGGCGGGCGCAGCAAAGCCGGGTGCGATCGAGGATTTCCCGGTCGCTGCGCGACCCATAGGGGACGAACGCCGAGTCGGCGAAGTAGACGATTTCCTCCTCCGGCATGGCCGCACGGATCGCGGCAACGACGGAAAGGCCGCCTGCGCCGGAGTCGAATACGCCGATGGCCATGTCGCGAATGTCTCGGGAGAGTCCGTCAGTGATTGCGCGTTGCGGCGATCATCGCCTGCCACCGGCGCGGCCCGTTTTCGTGCACCGAGGCGCCTTCCGCATCGACTGCCACCGTAACCGGCATGTCCTGCACCGTGAACTCGTAGATGGCTTCCATGCCGAGATCCGGAAAGGCCAGCACCCGCGCGCTGCGGATGGCCTGGGCGACGAGGTAGGCCGCGCCTCCCACTGCGATGCAGTACGCGGCGCGGTGGCGGCGGATCGACTCGATCGTGGCGGGGCCGCGTTCCGCCTTGCCGATCATCGCCAGCAGGCCGGTTTGCGCGAGCATCGTGTCGGTGAACTTGTCCATGCGCGTGGCGGTGGTGGGGCCGGCCGGACCGACGGCCTCACCTTGCACCGGGTCGACCGGGCCCACGTAGTAGATCACCCGTCCGCGGAAATCGACGGGCAGCGGTTCGCCCCGCGCGAGCATGTCGCAGATGCGGGCGTGCGCCGCATCGCGGCCGGTCAGCAGGCGGCCGGAAAGCAGCAGGGTCTGCCCCGGCTTCCACGACGCGACCTCCTCGGGTGTCAACGTATCGAGATCGACTCGCCGAGCCTGCTCCGAATCCGGCTTCCAATGGATGTCGGGCCATTCCGACAGGGGAAGGGGCGCGAACTGCGCCGGTCCCGAACCATCGAGCGTGAAATGCACGTGCCGGGTAGCGGCGCAATTGGGAATGAGGCCGACGGGTTTCCCGGCCGCGTGGCTCGGATAGGTACAGATCTTCACGTCGAGCACGGTGGTCAGACCGCCTAGTCCCTGGGCGCCGATGCCCAGGGCGTTGACCCGCTCATGGATCTCGACGCGGAGGTCCTCGATTTCGGTGCGCGGCCCCCGCGCGAGCAACTCCGCCATGTCGATGTCCTGCATCAGCGCCTGTTTGGCGAGCAGCATCGCCTTTTCCGCCGTGCCGCCGATCCCGATCCCGAGCATGCCGGGCGGACACCAGCCGGCCCCCAGGGAAGGAACGGTGTTCACCACCCAATCCGCGACCGAGTCGCCCGGATTGAGCATGGCGAGGCGGGCTTTGTTTTCGGAGCCGCCGCCTTTCGCGGCTACGGTCACCTCGACGCGGTTGCCCGGCACGAGTTCGATGTGGATCACCGCGGGCGTGTTGTCGCCCGTATTACGGCGCGGTCCGATCGGCGGATCGACGACGGACGCGCGCAACGGATTGTCGGGATTCCGATAGGCACGACGCACCCCCTCGTTCACGGCCGGATCGAGGCCATCGCCCAGTCCCTCCCAGCGGACATCCAGGCCGATCCGAAGGAATACGTTGACGATCCCGGTGTCCTGGCAGATGGGGCGGTGCCCCTCCGCGCACATGCGGGAATTGGTGAGGATCTGGGCGATCGCGTCTCGCGCGGCAGGGCTCTTCTCGACCTCGTAGGCGCGGGTGAGGCTGTGGACGTAGTCGAGCGGGTGGTAGTAGCTGATGAACTGCAGCGCATCCGCGATGCTCTGCACCAGATCGGCTCGGCGGATCGGGCGGACGGGGTTCATGTCGTGTCGGCCGGCTTTCGAAAACGCGGTGGAAGGATCCTGATCGTGCCGATAGTTTCCCACGACCCTTTCAGGGCGTGCGCTCCCAGATGCGCCAGATCTCGTGGGGCCGTGGCCGCCGGCGTCCTTCCCATGCCGGATTCCACGCCGAGGTGAGGCCTGCGTAGGGCGGAATGTCGACGGCCGTTCTCCCATGCGCGACGTATTGCAGCGCGAACCGGCAATCCGCGGGAGATTCGCCACTGCGGCGGAACGGGATTCGCCCGTAATAGGCAACGATGGCGCGCTCGGCCAGGGGAACATGAATCGCGTCGACGCAACTGTGCCCCGACCATCCATGACTGCGGAGCTCGGTGGCGAGCCCGAGCGAAAAACTCCGGTATCCGAAGATGTAGTCGACCGCGGGAAGGTACAGCAGATTGGCGGTTGCCCAGGCGGCGGCGACCCCTGCGGCGGCCAGCATGGGACCACGCCACAGGACATGCGGCCGACGTACCACACGCCAGAAGATCAGGTAGATCCAGAACAGTGCCACGAGCGCGGCCGGCCCGAGTGTCGACAGGCTCGCCTTGGCGCGGAACCCGGGGGCAAGCCGCGCCACCGAGCTCGCCATTGCGTGCGGAACACCCAGATCCATCGCCGCGCAATAGGCCCAGAGAAAGAGCAGAACAAGAGAAAAGAAGGCGATCGCCAACCAGTCGATCGCGTTGTCCAGGGCTCGGCGCAGGGTCGTCGCGCCGAATGCGGCGAGGACGACCAGCGGCGGAATCAGGTCGACCAGGGCGCGTTCGTCGAGCGGAGACGACGCCATCATCGCCGCGGTCATGGACACGAGCAGCAGGAGCGGCCGTTCCAGGTGCGGTGCGCGCAGGCTCCAGCGCCAGGCGTAGACGGCCCAGGCAGCCAGGGGCCAGAGCGGCCACAGAAACCAGACGCCGGTACGCAGCAGCCAGGCCCCGGCGTGGGCGGCGGAACGCGGCGAGGCGAGCGGAAGGGAATCCGGGGCGAAGTTCGCGCGTTCCCACGCCGCAAAAAAAGACGCGGCTTCGTGGGGAAAGAAATGGAATCCGAGCATCGGCCATGCCGCCGCGATGGCCACGCCCACGGCGAGCACGATGAGGGCAGGGCCGATTCCAGGGGAAACTCCGGGATACGCCATCGCGTCGGCCGATCCTGCGTCCGCGGCGGACATCGTATCGCCCGCGCCGGGTCGTGATATTCCTTCCGAGATCGGTGCGGTCCGACTGCGCAGGAATACCAGGATGCAGCCGAGCAGCAGCCCGCTGGCCAGGATCGGCCCCTGAATGAGCGCTGCGGCGCCGACCGCTACGCCGGCCAACACGGCCGCGAGGACGCGATGCCACTCGATGGCGCTCAGCGCCAGCAGCGCGACCGAGACGGCTGCCATGGCGGCGGCGTCGGCGTGTGTTTGGTGGAGTCGCAGGACGACGCCGATCGTTCCGATCGCGAGCAGCAGGGCGATGTCGGCTACCAGACGGGCGTAATCGCGCCGGTTGGCGTCGCCGCCGAACGCGCCCGGCACCGGTAGCGCTTCGTCGCGCCGCGCCAAACGGGAGACGGCCTGCCACAAGGCGACGATCGCAAGGGGATACCAGAAGAGATTGATCGCCGCCGCGGCGTTGGTCTCCCCGAACCGTCCGCCGAACCAGCGGATCAGCGCGGCGCCAAGCCAGTAGGGGAGCGGCCCGTCGCGGACGGCGGGAACGCCGGCAACGTTCGGCAACAGCCAGTTCTGGCCGGGGCCATGCACCATGCTCCACATGCGCGCGAAGCCGGTGGCGTCCTGAGGCCAGAGTTCATGCCCGAACAGGCCGGGAACGATGAATGCCGCGAGCAGGGAAACCAGCGCCCATCGCGGCATCGCGGCCGCGGCTTGCGCGGTGATCCGCGCGGGGGATCGGCGCGGAATGTCGATCAATGGAAACACCCTGGCGCGGGCGCAGCGGCCCGCGCGGTCGTGTACATCCAGCGCGCGTCAGCGCTGCTTCTTTGCCTTGGCGGCGTTCGCCTCCGCCACTGCCGCATTGATCTCCTTGGATTTGGCGGCAAACTTCTGGCGGAACTTCTCGACCCGGCCGGCTTCGACGACACGCGTCTGGGCGCCGGTGTAGAACGGGTGCGAGGCCGAGGAGGTGTCGAGCTTCACCAGCGGATATTCCTTGCCGTCGATGGTGATCTTTTCCCGGGTCGGCGCGGTCGAGCGGGTGATGAATCGGAAGTCGCAGGTCATGTCCTGGAACACGACTTCGCGGTATTCGGGGTGGATGCCTTCTTTCATGATGGGCTCATGGATCCAATGGAACCGAAGATTTTAACACTGAATCGGTGGACGCCGGCGCAAGCCGGCCGATCACCCCCCTCGCCGCATCATGTCGAAGAACTCGGCGTTGGTCTTCGTCTGCTTCATCTTGTCGAGCAGGAATTCCATTGCCTCGATTTCGTCCATGCCGTAGAGCAGTTTGCGCAGGATCCAGACCTTCTGCAGCACGTCCGGCTTGAGCAACAGTTCCTCGCGCCGCGTGCCGGAGCGGTTGACGTTGATCGACGGGTAGACGCGTTTTTCGGCCAACCGGCGTTCGAGGTGGATCTCCATGTTACCGGTCCCCTTGAACTCCTCGTAGATGACGTCGTCCATCCGCGAGCCGGTGTCGATCAGCGCGGTCGCGATGATGGTGAGCGAACCGCCTTCTTCGATGTTGCGCGCGGCGCCGAAAAAGCGCTTGGGCCGCTGCAGGGCATTGGCGTCGACGCCGCCCGTGAGGACCTTGCCCGACGCCGGAACGACGGTGTTGTAGGCACGCGCGAGACGGGTGATGGAGTCGAGCAGGATCACCACGTCATTCTTTGATTCGACCAGGCGCTTGGCCTTCTCGATCACCATTTCGGCCACCTGCACGTGGCGGGCCGCCGGTTCGTCGAAGGTCGACGAAACGACTTCGCCGCGCACCGAGCGCTGCATTTCGGTGACCTCTTCCGGACGCTCGTCGATCAACAGCACGATGAGCACCACGTCCGGGTGGTTGGTCGTGATTGCGTGCGCGATGTGTTGCAGCATCACCGTTTTACCGGACTTCGGGCTGGCGACGAGCAGGCCGCGTTGCCCTTTTCCGATCGGCGCGATGATGTCGACCAGGCGGCCGGTGATGTTTTCGTCGCCGCGCATGTCGCGCTCGAGGAGCAGCGGCTTGTTCGGAAAGAGCGGCGTGAGGTTTTCGAACAGGATGCGGTGCTTGGTCGACTCCGGCGGCTGGCCGTTGACCCGGTCCACCTTGACCAGGGCGAAATAGCGCTCGCCATCCTTGGGCGTGCGCACCTCGCCTTCGATCGAGTCGCCGGTGTGCAGGTTGAAGCGCCGGATCTGCGAGGGCGAGATGTAGATGTCGTCGGTGTTGGCGAGATACGACGTCTCCGGCGACCGCAGGAAGCCGAAGCCGTCGGGCAGCACTTCGAGCGTGCCGTCGCCGAAGATCTGTTCGCCGGCTTTGGCCTTGCGCTTGAGGATGGCAAACATCAACTCCTGTTT
>JAJYBQ010000121.1 GCA_021778935.1 Pseudomonadota bacterium
CGGCCGAACCAGGTCACCGGCGAAGTCCTCTCGGTCGCCCGGCAGGGCCTGGGATCGGCGGCGGGCTCGCCGGAGCCCGACGACGCCAACCGCCGCGTGCGGCTCGATTTCACCCCCGAACCGGCGCTGGCCAGCCTCAAGTGGCCGGGACGCCCGGAACTCGCCGAGGGCAATCTCGCCTGGACCTACATGGTGGAGATCTCGTCGCGCCGCGAGTCGTTCGCGATCTTCATCGGCCAGACCGGGGAGCCGCCGCGCCCGTTCGAGGTCTGGGTCAACGGTTCCGAACAGCCTCGCGGCCTGGGCGCCATCGCCAAGTCGCTGTCGATGGACATGCGCTCCGAAGACCGCGCCTGGCTACGCATGAAGCTCGACGCCCTGGCCAAGGCACGCGACGAGCAAGGGTTTTCCGTCGCCTTCCCGCCGCACGGCGAGCCGGCGTGGGTGGCGGGCGTCGTCGCGACCTTTGCGCAGATCGTGCGCTGGCGCTGCGACCAGCTCGGCACCTTCGAGAACATCGCCGGACAACCAACCCCGGTGCTGGATGCGCTCTTCTCGAAGAAGGAGCCCAAGGCCGGGCCATCCGGCACGCTGAGCTGGACGGTCGACATCAACAACCCGAATACCGGCGACGATTTCGTCCTCGGCGTCAAGGAACTGTCGCTGCCCGACGGCAGCCGGCGGCCGTATTCGATCTGGCTGGCGGGGGAATACCCGCGCGTGCTCGACGGCCTGTGCAAGCTGCTGTCGCTCGACATGCGCGTGATCGATGCCAACTGGATCGGCATGAAGCTGCGCAAGCTGCTCGATTTCGGCGAACAGAACGGCGACTTCTGGGCGCCGGTTCCCGGTGCCGACCGCTCCGCCCTCTATGCCAGCACGGTCGCCTACATCGCCACGCTGCTGCTGCACCGCTACAAGGTGCTGGGCATCCTCGATGGCGATGGCCGGGCGATCCGCTCGGTGGGCATCCTGGCGATGCCCGAGATGCGTCAAGCGGTCGAACGCGGCGCAGCGCCGATCAAGGGCGCAGTCTGTCCGTCCTGCGGCGCCGCCGCCGTGATCCGCCGCGACGGCTGCTCGTTCTGCACCGCCTGCGGCGAGACGGGGGCCTGCAGCTGAACCGCGGCTGTCATATGGCGCAGTCATACTATGCGCCGTTTTTCGTAAACCCCGTACGGGCCCGGCGCCCGAGAAACGTCCGTGCCATCATGGAAAGTCCCGCCCCCGTGCGCAAGCTCGGCCCGCTGCAATGGCTGCTGCTTGCGATTCCGTGCGTTGCCGTCCTGGCGGTTCCCTGGTTCAACCGGGTGGATCCCAAGCTGTTCGGCATCCCGTTCTTCTACTGGTGGCAGATGGCGTGGGTGCCGCTTTCGAGCGCGGCCATCGCCATCGTGTTCCGCAGCATCGCCCCGACGGGAAAGGCGGATTGACCATGAATCCGGCGGCAACCACGGTCTTCGTCGGACTGTTCCTGTTCATCACGGTCCTGGGTTTCCTTTCGGCGCGCTGGCGCCGCGGCGACATGCACCATCTCCACGAGTGGGGACTGGGTGGGCGACGTTTCGGCAACTGGATCACCTGGTTCCTGATCGGCGGCGACCTCTACACCGCCTACACCTTCGTCGCCGTGCCGGCACTGGTGTTCGGCGCGGGTGCGCTGGGCTTCTTCGCGGTGCCCTACACCGTGCTGGTCTATCCCCTGATGTTCGCGATCCTGCCGCGGCTGTGGGTCGTCTCCAACCGGCACAATTTCGTCACCGCCTCGGACTTCGTCGCCGGCCGCTACGGCAGCCGGGCGCTCGCCCTGGCGATCGCGGCCACCGGCATCATCGCGACCCTGCCCTACATCGCCCTGCAGCTGGTCGGGATCCAGGTGGTCATCGGCGGCCTGGGCTTTCCAACCGGCGGGCTGCTGGGCGAAGTGCCGCTACTGATCGCCTTCGTGGTCCTCGCCGCCTTCACCTACACCAGCGGCCTGCGGGCCCCGGCGTCGATCGCGGTGGTGAAGGATCTGCTGGTCTACATCACGGTCATCGCCATGATCATCGTGCTGCCGGCCAAGCTCGGGGGGTTCGATCGGATCTTCGCCGCGATCCCGCCGGCCCACCTGCTCCTGCCGCCGGTCCGAAACGGCAACCTGGGCCTGCAATCGTTCTACCCGTCCCTGGCCTTCGGCTCGGCGCTGGCACTGATGTTCTATCCCCACGCCACGACCGCGGTCCTGGCGGCAAAGGGTCCCAATACGCTGCGGCGCAACTGGATCTGGCTGCCGGCGTATTCCCTGCTCCTCGGCCTCATCGCCCTGTTGGGCTACATGGCCTACGCCGCCGGCATCGACAAGATGCCCGACCTTGCACCGTACTTCAAGCAGTACGGGCCGCAGTTCGCGATGCCGGGCCTGCTGTTGCACTACTTCCCGGGCTGGTTCGCCGGGATCGGCTTCGCGGCGGTGGCCATCGGCGCCCTGGTTCCGGCGGCGATCATGTCGATCGCCGCGGCCAATCTGTTCACCCGCAACGTATACAAGGCCTACATCCGACCCGACTGCACGGTGCGGCAGGAGACCGACCTGGCGAAGCTGGCATCGCTGGTGGTCAAGTTCGGCGCCCTGCTGTTCATCCTGTTCCTGCCGCTGCAGTACGCGATTCAACTGCAGCTGCTGGGCGGCATCCTGATCCTGCAGACCCTGCCGGCGATCGTCGGCGGAATCTACACGCGCTGGTTCGACCCGAAGGCCTTGCTCGCCGGCTGGGCCGCGGGCCTGGGATGGGGGATCTGGGCGGCATCGCTGACCGGATTCCGGAAATCGGGCTATGCGCTGCACTGCGCCGGCCACGTGATCCCCGCGTACATCGGTCTGTACGCGGTGGTGATCAATCTCGGCGTCGCGGTCCTCGCGACCCTGGCCATCCGCGCCCTGGGCAAGGCGCAGAATCGCGACGTCACGACCGCGGCCGATTACGTCGGTTGAGGGAATCCGGCAGCGCGGCGGCGACATCCGGCCGAATCGGCGCGGAGTGGGGCTTCGAGGCGGGCGGTTGCGGCAACATGCGCGTTTCGACGTCGGCGCCAACATGCCGGTACGGCGATGCCGCGCTCCGCAATTTGACCGATCTTTTTTTATTTATCGGAAATCGATAATATAGGATAATATCGATATAAATCCGACCACTTCTCGAGCGCATGGATCCAATCAGCAACCCTTTTGCACCGGGTGCCGGCACGCAGCCTCCGGAATTGGCTGGCCGAGACGCCCTGCGTGCAGCCGCGCACGTGGCCATGGAACGCGCCCGCCACGGCAGGGCGTTCAAAAGCGTCATTCTGCTGGGCCTACGCGGTGTCGGAAAGACCGTTCTCCTCGATCGCATGCGAACGGACGCGGAAGCCGCAGGCTTGCGCGCGGTGCGCATTGAGGCCCCGGAGGGTCGTTCGCTCCCGGCCATCCTGGCTCCGCAACTACGCTCCGTGTTGCTTCACCTGTCGTTGATCGAGCGAGCCAAGGACGTTGCGAGCCGCGCGCTGCGCGCACTGACCGGGTTCGTACAGGTCGTGAAGGTCACGTACCAGGACGTGGAGATGCGCCTGGACGGCGCGAGCGAACCGGGCCTGGCGGACAACGGGGATCTCGAATCGGACCTGACGGACTTGCTCCAGGCGGTCGGAGAGGCCGCGCAGGCGGCCGGCACGGCCATCGTGATGTTCGTCGACGAGTTGCAGTACGTCCCGGAGGTCCAACTCGCGGCGTTGATCATGGCGCTGCATCGCTGTTCCCAGCGCAACCTCCCGATCATGGTGGTGGGCGCTGGCCTGCCGCAGGTACGCGGCCAACTCGGCGCAGCCAAGTCATACGCCGAGCGGATGTTCGACTTCCCGGTGATCGGAGCCCTGGGGCGGGGCGACGCCATCCGGGCGATCCGTCAACCGATCGAGGATGTCGGCGCCAAGATCGATGACGACGCCTTGGACAAGATCCTGGAACAGACCCAGGGCTATCCCTATTTCCTCCAGGAATGGGGCAAGCACGCTTGGGATGCCGCCCAGGCATCGCCGATTCGGGGCGTCGACGTCGACCACGCTACCGAGCTGGCCGTCACCGCCCTGGATGCGAACTTCTTCGGGGTGCGATTCGACCGCTTGGCTCCGAGCGAGCGGCGCTACTTGCGCGCGGTGGCCGAACTCGGTCCCGGACCGCACCGCTCCGGCGACATCGCGGAAAAGCTGGGCCGCGATGTCACGAGTCTTGGCCCGACTCGCGCGAAGTTGATCGCCAAGGGGATGGTGTGGAGCCCCACGCATGGCGACACCGCCTTCACGGTGCCGTTGTTCGACCAGTACATGCGTCGGGTCATGCCTGATTTTCCGGCCTGATGATCCCCCCGGCAGTCCGAGGTTTCCCTGCGCGATACGGGCGACACCGGAAGATCCACCGCGTCGATTGTATGCGCGCGGACTTGGACGATCTCAGGACAACGGCACCGACGCCACGATTTTCCGTCCCCGCGCCCGATCGGCGGAAGAGGGGCGAGCCGCCGTACCGTCATCGCCCAACCGGAACAACCCGACGGTCTCGTTGAGGCGCATCGCCTTTTCCCGCAGATCATTGGCGGAATCCGCCGATTGACGCGCCAGCGCCGCGTTCTCATGCGTCGAGGAGTCGATGTGCGCCACGACGTCGCTGATCCGCTTGAGGCCGATCTCCTGTTCCGACGACGCGTGGGTGATCTCGTTGATCAGCTCGGAAACCTTGCGCACGCTGTCCACGACCCGGTCGATGGTGTCTCCGGCCTTGCCGACCACCGATTCGCCGTCCGACACGATGCCCGCCGAATCCTCGATCAGCATCTTGATCTCCTTGGCGGCCTGCGATGAACGCTGCGCCAGCATCCGCACTTCCGAGGCCACCACGGCAAACCCCCGCCCCTGCTCGCCGGCCCGGGCCGCCTCGACCGCGGCGTTGAGCGCGAGGATGTTGGTCTGGAACGCGATGCTCTCGATCACCTGGATGATCTCGTTCATCCGGCCCGATGCACCGTGGATGTCGTGCATGCTCTGCACCACCCGGCCCACGGCCGTCCCGCCCGCCGTGGCGATTTCGCGCGCCTCGGCGGCAACCCGGTTGATGCCGCCGGCGGTCTGCGCGTTCTGCGCCACTGCCCCGCTCAACTGCTCGACCGCCGCCGCGGCATCGGTCAGGCTGTCCGCCTGCGACTGGCTGCGCGAGGCCAGCCCCATGCCACCCTGCGCGACCTCCTCCACCGTGCGATGAACGCCACGGATGCCATCCTGCACCTCGGTGATGAGGGCCCGCAGGTTGACGCCCATCTGATCGAGCGCGCGGGAGATCGCGCCGATCTCATCGCGCCGCAGCGAATGTCCCCGACCGGTCGCCCGGGTGGCGAGGTCCCCCGCCGCCAACCGGTTTGTCAGGGTGACGAGGTCGCGCAACGGCACGACGATGTTGCGATAGAGCCACACCGAGGTCAACGCCCCCACGACCGCGGCAACCAGCGATGGCAGCAGCGCCTCCCGCAACTGCTGCGTGAACACCACGCCGGCGGCGAACTGCGCCAGCACCATCGCCGCGACGGCGATGCCCAGCCGCCCCGCGATATGGAAATGGGTAAGCCGCTTGATGCGGCCGATGAGCGTGTTCTGCACGACGAAACCTTCCTGGAGGAAGGTCTTGCGCCTGCCGCTGCGGGCCTCGGCGTTCAACACCGCATATGCCGCTTCGGCCGCCTGGATCTGCTCACGGGTCGGCATCGTGCGCACGGAGAGGTAGCCTACGATCTTGCCGTGCTCGGTGATCGGCGCGGCATGCGCCACCACCCAGTAGTGATCGCCATTCTTGCAGCGATTCTTGACGATTCCCGTCCACGGCTTGCCGCGCCCGATGGTGCGCCAAAGATCGCGGAACGCTTCGGGCGGCACATCCGGATGCCGGATGATGCTGTGCTCCTGCCCGATCAACTCCTCCCGGGTGAATCCTGCGATCCGGCAGAAAATGTCGTTGACGTAGGTGATCCGCCCCGTCTTGTCGGTCGCGGAAACGATGACACCGGACTCGGAACTCCAGTCGTGTTCCTTTTGGGTCACCGGAAGATTCGTACGCATGAAGCATTCCCCTGCTGCTGCCAACCCGCTTTTCGTCTTCTCGATCTGCCAGCATCCCGACAACCCGCTCGCGGAACCGGGATACGGCCGCCCCCTGCACGGCGCCCGGCGCACAGCGCCGGGCGTATCTGCCTGGATGCAAATCTAGCCACTATCGGGACGTGGAAACCGGCGAAATGACGGGAATCCGTTCGGGAATTTGACGGGTCGACACACGGCACCCGCAGGCCGCCGGTCAACGCCGGGGAGGGATCTTCTGCCGCAGCGCCCGCTCGATCCGCCGCTTGCGCGTGGCGGCCATTTCATCCATCGCGCGCTTCTTTTCCAGGCCGAGCCACTTCTCGAAGAACTCGAACCAGAGAAACGCGGCGCCGAACAGCAGTCCGATCCACCACCAGGACAGGCCGGCAAACCACCCGATGCCCGCCCCACGCAGCACCGCCAGTGCTACCGCAACCCAAAGCAGCCACATATCTCCGCCATCCCGGTCACCGGTTGATCGATCGGAAAATCGGCGCTCTCTTCGTTCCGGTGGCGCCGCCCCTGATCCAGCGCAAAAATTCCCTCCGACGAAATACGGCGCTGCAGTGCACAAGATACACTCAACGCGTCGCAGCGGTTCGGGCGATTTTCCCGGCCGCCGCCCGGTTTTTCCCACGACAAGGACGCCCATCATGAAGAAAATCCTCATCGTCACGGCGGTTGCCGCAGCCGGCACCCTGTTTCACACCGGCGCGATGGCGCAGCTTGCGCTGGCCCGCCAGGACGGCTGTCTCGCCTGCCACAGCGTCGACCACAAGGTCATGGGGCCCGCCTACCGGGACGTCGCCAAGAAGTACGCCCATGTCCCGGGTGCCGAGAACCGCCTGGTGCAAAAGGTGCTCAATGGCGGCACCGGGGTCTGGGGCCACTTCGTGATGCCGGCGAACAAGAGCCACGTCAGCGAGGCGGACGCACGCAAGCTGGTGCACTGGATCCTGTCATTGAAGTGACGCAGTAAAATCCGGGGCTTTGCGGTCGATGCGGAATGCTTCCATGCGGGCGTTCCGCAGCCCCCGCGTCGTACCTGTCAGAAAGCCCCGACGATGAAGACCTGGACCCGGATCGCCCTCGCCACCCTGCTCGCCGCCGCGGCCCTTGCCGGTTGCGGCAAGAAGGAGGCGGATGCCGGGTCCGGCGCCCCGACGACAACCGTACGTGCACCCGGAACCGATGTCATCCGGATCGGGGAGGTCGGGCCGCTGAGCGGCGGCGACGCGCACCTGGGCAAAGACAACGAGAACGGCGCGATGCTGGCGGCCGACGAAATCAACGCAGCCGGCGGCATCAAGCTCGCCGGCAAGGTCTACCACGTCGAGATCCTGACCGAAGACGACAAAGGCGATCCGCGGGAAGCGACCCTGGCGGCCCAGAAACTGGTCGACGAAGGCGTGGTTTCGGTCGTCGGCCACCTCAACTCGGGCTGCTCGATTCCTGCCTCGAAAATCTATCACGATGCCGGCGTCGCCGAGGTTTCGCCGTCGACCACCGCCATGAAGTACACCGAGCAGGGATTCG
>JAJYBQ010000122.1 GCA_021778935.1 Pseudomonadota bacterium
CTGCGTTTTATACGCGCGACTCCCACTGATCGCCCCGGCTGGCACTCGGCGGCGGCATGGACGCTTCTCCGTCGGCATCTGTTGCGGGCGCACTTGCGGCTTGATCCTGAGCGGGCAATTTCCAATCGTCGGCTCACCGAGTTCTATGGTGCGCCGGTCACTTTGTTGGATGACCCTGCGACTGCGGGGTTGCCACGGTTGGACCTTTCCCTGGCGCTGACCGAGCGAAACGATCAAAGCCGAGTGTTGCTTCGCTCCAAGTGGAAGACTGGCCGCCGTTTTGAATTGGCGCGCTTACTTGGCGACCACGTTGTCTATGCAACCGACGATCCGATGCGTCCCGCAACACGTTCAACCACGTACCGGCAGAAAGTTCAACGTGCATTTGCTGCTGAACTGCTCAGTCCTTTCCAATCGGTGGATGACATGCTGGATGGCGACTACTCAATGGAAAGCCAGCAGGATGTTGCGCATCATTTCGGTGTATCCGAACTGACGGTTCGCACCTTGTTGGTCAACCACAACCGCATCAGCCGCAGCGAGCTTGACGAAATTTACTGACTCCCCACCGCTCGACTTTCACATGACGCACTCCTTGCGTCCAAATCAACTTGATTCATGCCGACTCAATAACGTCGCAGTGCGCAGCCGGCAGCGGCACTCCGGCATCGACCACCAGGTGCCGGGCATAGGCATGGCGCAACCAGTGGGGGGAGACCTTTCGGAGGAGCGCCGCGCCGCCCGGATCCGCGGGTTCGATTTCGGCGGCGACCTCCGCCAGAACGGCCTTTACCTCGTCGAAGAGTCCGCGGGCGCCGAGCGATGCGCGTTTTTGCCCGTGGAAGATCGCGACCTGTTATCCCGGCGCTCGACCCGGTTGCCTCCGGCCGCTTCGATCGCGCCACCGGAACAGCTTGTCGTACTCCAAGGACCGCTCCGCGCGTGCCACGATCCGGCCGATGTTGTCTGGATGCCGCGGGTTGATAAGGATGACGCGTTCCAGAGGTCGTCCGGGATGTCGATCGCGACGATGAGGCGATTCAACGGCAGCCCAGCCGGATCGGCGTGCGCCGCGGTTTCCAAGACCGCAAGCGCGATCGACTCGGCCGCGTAGACGACCGGTTCTCCATCCTGGTTCCAGCGCCCCGGCTCCTTGGCTGCGCCAGCGCCGGAAAGATCCGTGGCGCCGTATTGCCTGGTATCCGCGGCGATTCGCCAGGCCCTCATCGGCGCTTCATTGGTACGCGCCGCTTTCGAGCGAGCCCAGAAGCCGGGCGACGACCTCGAATCCGGTCGGCGTGTCCAGAAGGTCTGCCGGCTTGCGGCCGCCCAGCGCCGGCTGCGGACGCTCGATCCAGGTCCCCAGCCACTTTGCGGTATCGAATCCCCGGGCAGCCTCGGCGGTGCTGTTGGCGACGATGCCTTCGGCGATCCCCAGCAGCCTGATCATGCCCACAGCAGCCTGACCTCCGCTGCCTGCCACGAGCCGCCCGGCCGAGGTCTTGCTTGCGGCAGTGGACTTCGGCACACCGAGGATTTCAAACGTGCGAGTGGCGGTAAGTCCAAGGTGCTTCGAGAGGTCCTTGAGAAAGACGCCGGAAACCCCTTTACGCTCGATTTCGACACGTTCCAAGGGCGTCGCATTGATGACCGATTTGATGTACTCGACGTAGCCCGCACTGCCGCGCTTACGCTGGTAGGCGATGTGCCAGGCTTCGCCCGGAGGCCGGGCGGGACGCGGTCATTTTTCCTGCAAAACGTACCAGCAAAAACATATCGTTAGGTTAATGTTTGCGGAAATTACATGAATTCCGGCCAACCCCTCATGCCGCGCAAATCCGAGTTTTCAGACGGATCGGCCGGGAGGGGCGCAGCCCACCCGGCCGATGCTTCTGAAAACGGGAATTTTCAGAACCGGCGTTGAAACGGTTTGTAGATCATCGAGGGAGGCAACCAACGGCGTGCTGCAACCGCCCTCACCCCCGCCCTCTCCCGCCTCGCGGGAGAGGGGGAATGCCTCCGCCCGCGCGGGCCGGAGCACCGTTGCCACGGGAGGGGGAATACTCCGCCCCGCGCAGAATAGCTCGCTCAGGTTGTTCGAACCCCGCCTATCCGCCCGGGATGCCGCGCGAATGGGACACCACGGCCGCCATGCGCGCCGCTACGAGAACGGCCATCAGCGCGGCCAGCGCCAGGATCTCCCGCCAGCCCATGCTGTGGTTGTACAGACCCACGAAGATCTCGCGCAGGATGAAGGCGATGCCCACTTCCGCCAGCACCCGGAGCCGGACCCGATGAAACTCCAGATAGTCGGTGAAAGTGCGGAACAATTCGATCAGCACGAAGACCGCCAGCACATCGATCACCAGTTCGCGATCGATGCCATCGACGACCCCGTGCACCAAGGTGTGCCCGGAAATCGCATCCCGGAGCGATCTTGCCGCACCGACGAAGTCCAGAACCAGCCCGGCAACCGCGCCCAGCAGCGTCAGCAACATGACGAAAACCAACGCGGTCACGATCGTGTCCAACGCCCTGCGATAGGCAATGAGCGTCTTGTTCTTCAGATCGGCGCCCGGAACCTCGGGTGCCCGTTGCTCGACAGGTGGCGGCGCGTTCATGGATCCGGCCTCGGAAACCTCTGCGCGTTCCCGGGCGGAAAGCCCCGGGGTCGCGGTGATGGGAAACAAATTGTACCGTCCCCGGAATGGGGGCGATACCGCCCGGCGTATCAGCCGATGGGCCGCGCGGCGCGAACGAAATCGTCGGAATTCTTTACATGAAATCCCGCTCCAATTTCGCCGGTTCGTGCAACCAATTGATTTTCCGAAATAAAAAATATCAGGCACAAAGATTGCTTAATTTTCATCCAGGATGACTTCTTGGAAAATTGGTGGCCCTATGAACCGAACAGTCCTGAAACCGCTGTGTGCCGCGGCAGCCGCCGCGCTCCTCGCCATGACGGCCTTGCCGGCTTCCGCGGACGCATTGCATGGGTTCTGTGGAGGCGCCGGGGTGGCGTCGAGCTGTACCGATAACGGCACGAACACGCCGACCAGCGCCAACCCCCCGGCGTTCGGGTTCTGGCTTTCCAGCGGACCTGCGACGGGCGATTTCCTGATCGACATCCTCACGCCCAACAACGTTTCCGCCCCGAGCTCCTTCTCGATTTCCGGCAGCAACGGCGGGGTCAACGACAACGCCAACATTTCCGCATCAGCCACCCTGCAAGGAACCTGGAGTTCCGGCAGTTTGGCGACCTTTCTCGGGCTGAGCGGGGCCACGCCGAACAATCCGATCGGCGCCTTCAGTCTGCCTGCCACGGCAACCGGGTTCTCGGTGTTCCAGGCTGATCTCGGTACGAACACGATTTTGGCGCAAAACAACGGCTTGAACCCCACTGGGCCGTTGCTCTCTCTGGGATCCAGTCTGCCCCAGTACTCGTATGTCCTGGCCTTCCTCGTTCCCGCCAGTGGAAGCACGACGGCGACGGCAAACAGCGGCGCACTCTATGAAACCGGCACCCCGGTGCCGGAGCCCGGGGTGCTGGGCCTGATGGGTCTCGCCGTCGCCGCAAGCGGATTTGCCCTGCGACTGCGCAAGCGGCAACCCGAGGTCGGCTAGGAGTCTGCGCGGCAGACGGGATACCTCCTCTCCCGCACGCGGGAGAGGAGGATCGCCGGCGCATCGGGGGAAGGACGCCCTCTCCCGCGTGCGCGCATGTTCCCTGTGCCGCTACCCTCACCCCCGCCCTCTCCCGCGTGCGGGAGAGGGGGAGATGGGGATCGCCGGCGCATCGGCCACCTTTCGTCTAGGGTGCCGCGCGCGCGTCGCGCATCGCGAGTGCGGAGGCAAACACATCGACCGGCTTCGGGCGGCCGAAGAGGTAGCCCTGACCGACGGAGCAGCCGAGCCGGCTCAGGATGCGTACCTGCGTCTCGCGCTCGATGCCCTCGGCCACCACGCTCAGGCGCAACGCGCGGGCGAGGCTGATGCACGCGTTGACGAGTTCGTATTGCCGCGAATCGTCGTCGATGTCGTCGACGAATTGTCGATCGATCTTCAAGCCCGTGACCTCGAAGCGGTTCAAGTAGCCCAGCGAGGAATATCCGGTGCCGAAGTCGTCGATGAACACGTTGACGCCGATCTCGTGCAGCGCATGAATCGCATCATGGATCCGTGCGCTGTCTTCCAGCAGCAGGCTTTCCGTCACTTCGATCGCCAGCCACTCGGGCCTGGCGCCGGTCTGCTGCAGGATTTCGCGGGTCAGGCAGGCGATGTCGTCGTACAGGAACTGGTTGGTCGACACATTGACGTTCACCTTCAACGGCTCCCGGCGCCCCTGGTTCCAGCGGCAGGCCATTTCGGCACACCGGCGCATCGCCCAGCGCCCGATCGGGATGATCGAACCGCTTTCCTCCGCGATATGGATGAACCGGTCTGGGGTCAGGAGGACATCGTCCGTGCGCCGCAACCGCAATAGCGCCTCGGCGCCGATCCATGCACCGTCGGGCAAGTGCACCACGGGCTGGAAGTGCAGTTCCAGGCCGGCGCCGGATTCGGCTGCGTGCAAGGCATCGAGGAGGTCCAGGCGCTCGCGTCCGCGATTGCCCAATTCATGCCGGAAAGTTTCGCAGTTGCCGCGCCCTTTTCGCTTGGCCTGATACATCGCGGCGTCGGCGTGCGCCATGAGTTGATCGAGGTCGTCCGCGTGCTCGGGGAACATGGCGAGGCCCATGCTCACGCTGGCGGTGATCATGCGATGCTCGATGCGAAACGGTTCGGCGAGCTTGGTGCGGATCTGCCGCACGATCCGCTCCAGGGTCGCCTGGCCTTCCGCCGCCGGTGCAACGATCGCAAACTCGTCGCCGCCGACCCGCGCCAGCAGTTCGCCGGCACCGACGCATTGTCCGATCCGCTCGGCCATGCTGCGTAGCAGCCGGTCCCCTGCCGAGTGCCCCAGCGTGTCATTGATGTCCTTGAGGCCATCGACATCGAGGAACAGCACGCCGAGATCGCCCCCGCGTTCGCGCGCCTGGGCGAGCAACCTTGCCCCGACTTCCTGCAGCGCGTGGCGGTTGGCGAGTTTCGTGACGGTGTCGGTGAGCGCAAGGGTCTTGATGCGCTCGCGCTGCGCGACGACCTGCGTGATGTCCCGCCCGTAGGCGATCGCGCCATCGATCGCCCCGGCTGCATCGCGCGTTGCGATGAATCGCACGTGGTTGATCGATTGATTCCGCCGGAACGTGAACTCGATCTCCTCGGGTCTGCCGGTGGCCAGCACCCGGGCGAGCGCGCGTTCATATTCGATGATGCCGTCATCGGCCGGCGAGGTCTCGGTGGGCGAGCGCCCGAGCGGGCGCAGTTCGCCCTGCCCCAGAAATGCCCGGAGATTGGGACTTACATAAACCTTTTTCCCGTGCAGGTCGTAGCGGGCCACATAATCGGGCGAGAGTTCCGCCAGGGTGCGAAACAGGCGTTCGCTTTCGCGCAACTTCCGGTCGGCCTGTTGGCGTATCCACTCCGCGCCGGCGTGCCCGGCGATCTTGCGCAGCACGCCGACCACGGCCTCCTCGTCGAGGATCGGATTGCCGCCGATCATCGCCACCACGCCGCCCAGAAACTGGACCAGGTCACGAAAATCGGGATCGGCGTCGGGATCCAGGCTCTGGCATGTGACGAACTTCCATACCGCGTCCCGAAGCCGGGTCACGGTGACGTCATGCCCGATCCCGACGATGCCCGGATCGAATTCCGCAACCGCTTTCATGGGGACCCCGCGAGCGACGCCATCGGCGCCATCCGCGTCCGGAGATGCGCGGCCCGCCGTACCGGCGCGCGTCCACCCGCGCCCCGATGGGGAACGGGATGGATCGTGGTGCGGGGCGAAGAAAACATCCGGTTCGGGATCGGCGATGAGATGGTCATCCGTTTCGGACGGACGCCCGAAGATTGTGCGCGCGTCCCGGTGCACGAAGTTCATCGGAAATCCCGCGGAAATCCGTCCCAATTTCGCGCTTCATCCTGGCGCATGGCCACTGTCCGCGCGATCTGCACCTCGGTTCTTATATCCTCATCATCTTGATCTGTGGGAAAATCCCGCCCGATTCCCGGTTGCCGATGGAGTTGCCTCGGAGGGGATGCGATCCATCACGCGGAATCGACGATCGCTTCGCCGAACCGCAAAACCGATAACCAAGCGTTTCCAACCAGCTTGAAAAATACCGACCAAACGGCGAACCCGATTGCCATCGTCGGCGTGGGGCTGCGCCTGCCCGGAAACGTCGACCACCTCGACACGCTGTGGCAGCGCCTCGCCGCCCGTCATGATCTGGTAACCGAAATCGACCCCGCGCGCTGGGCCGTCGATACCTTGTCGCACCCGCGCCGTTCGGAGCCGGGGCGCAGCATCACGTTCGCCGCCGGCGTGCTCGACGACGTTGCCGGATTCGACGCCGGCTTCTTCGGCATCGCCCCGCGCGAAGCGGAAATGATGGATCCCCAGCAGCGTCTGCTGCTGGAGGTGGCCTGGGAAGCGTTCGAAGACGCCGGCATCCGCCCCGCAGCGATGGCCGGCAGCGCGTGCGCGGTGTTCGTCGGCATCTCGGGGCTGGACTATGGCATGCGGGTGCTCGACGATCTCGCCAGCATGTCGGCCCACTCGATGACCGGCAACACCATGAGCGTGGCGGCCAACCGCCTCTCCTGGGTGTTCGATCTGCACGGCCCGAGCATGGTGGTCGACACCGCCTGCTCGTCCTCGCTGGTCGCCTTGCACCAGGCCTGCGAGGTACTCCGCGCGGGCCAGGCGCCGGCGGCGCTCGTGGGCGGCGTCAACCTGCTGCTCCACCCCTACCCGTTCGTGGGCTTCACCAAGGCGTCGATGCTCTCGGCCACCGGTCGCTGCCGCGCGTTCGGCGCCGGCGGCGACGGCTATGTGCGCGGCGAGGGCGGCGGCGTGCTGCTTCTCAAGCCGCTCGCCGACGCCCTGCGCGACGGCGATCGCATCCGCGGCGTGATCCGCGCCACCGGTGTCAACGCCGACGGCGCGCGCAAGACGGGCCTCACCATTCCCAGCGGCGAAGCCCAGGCCGAACTGATGCGCGACGTGCTCGCGCGCTCCGGCCTGCACCCGAAGGACATCGGCTACCTCGAAGCGCACGGCACCGGTACCCGCATCGGCGACCCGATCGAGGCGGCGGCGGTGGCTGCGGTCTACGGTGGCGCCGGCCGCGCACAGCCGCTACCCATCGGCTCCGTCAAGAGCAACCTCGGCCACCTCGAACCGGCTTCGGGCATGGCCGGCCTGGCCAAGGCGCTCACCGTGCTCGAACACGGCGTCGCGCCGCCGTCCCTGCACGCCGACACGCTCAACCCGGATATCGACTTCGACGCCCTCGGCCTGCGCGTGGCCCGCGAGGCGATCGCCCTGCCCGCCGACCGTCGGCGCGTCGCCGTCAATTCGTTCGGTTTCGGCGGCGTCAACGCCCATGTCATCCTCGAACCGGCTCCCGCCCGGGCCGGCGCGCCCGCCCCGGCGTCGGCGGCACCCTCGGCCTCGATCGTGTCGCCGGCGGGGTCGTCGGCCGCGGCCGCCCC
>JAJYBQ010000123.1 GCA_021778935.1 Pseudomonadota bacterium
CGCGCGCGGGTCGGTGTTCAACAAGGCCACCGCGCTCGGCTTGCTTGCGGGTGGGTTTCTTGGCCTTTCGGCCATCAGCTATCGTGGTGCCACGTTGGCGATCGACACCCCAGACGATCTGCTGCGTACTGCTGTTTGCCGCCAGATCGTTGAACGCCCAGTACCGCAGGGACAGCGTGGTTTCGTCGGCCACGGGGAACGAAATCGCATACGGCCTGACCAAGGCACCACCGACGTTTCCTCCGGAGTTCGGCGAAGCGCCCTGAACCGCTGCGCTGACGGTTACCGGAGACGGGCTGGGCTGGAGCCACATCTGCGGGCCGGGAGATGGCATTCCGCTGCCATAGAGCGACAGGAAGGAGGTTCCGGTGTCGTAGATCGCGGCGGGTTGCGGCGCAGCGGCCAGCGGTGTATACGGCCCGGCGGCGGTGATCCAGCCCTGGGTATAGGGCAGGCCTCCCACGGCCGGGATCATCTCGGCGGCCACGTACGTCGTCGGGTTCGTCGACGAGAACGCATTGTTCGGCTGGGTGCCGACTCCGAACGCCAGGGTGCCGCTCGCCGTCGGCGCGCCTCTGACCCCGATGGTCGGCAGGGACACGACGATGCCGTTGTTGTCGCTCGTCCCGCTGATGGCATACACCGGATTGTTCGCCTCGGTGTTTGGCGCGATGCCGACGACGGGATTGCATCCGCTCGTAGTGCAGGTGTAGTACATGCCGTTTTCGTGCTGGGCCGGCATCACGCCCAGGATGCCGTTGGCCCCAAAGCTTGCGACCGAGTTCTCGCTCGCCGATCCGCCGCCGCTGCAGGCGGATTGCGCCGAGTTCGAAATCGGTCCCGACGCCGGATCGCCGATGATGTCGACCGAAATTCCCGGCGCCGCCTCGCCTTGGGAAACCGTGCCGTTGTAGCCGCCCACCCACACGTCGGCGGTACGCAGCACGCCCCAGGTCCAGCCGTCGGCATAGGCATAGCAATCGTTGACGGGCAGGCCGCCCGAGGACACCTCCGGCAGCGACTGCAGCACGGTGGAATTCATCGCCGAGGCGAGGATGCGCAACCCCACCGAACCGGTATCGACCTGGACATGGTCGATGGTCTGGCAAGCGCCGCCCGACGGCGCACTGCCCGGCGGGCAGATCGTGACCGTGGTGTAGATCACGTCCTGCGCGGCGTTGATCGGCCCCGGGCTGTTGGTGTTCGGGTAGTAGGCGCACGGCCCGGCATCGACGACCAGCGGCGCCACGTTGCTGGCAAGATTGGTCGGCAGGGCCGGGTCCTGCTGCTGCGTGCACTGCGTCACCATCGCGACCTGCGCGGCGCTCAGGGAGAAGAATCCGCTGCCCTGCGACATCGACATCGACTGCGAGCCGCCGCCGCACGACGCCAGCACCAGCGCCAGCATCGCTCCCAGCCCCATCGCCCCCGCCGCGGCCAGTCGCCGCGCCATGTGTTTTCCGGTCATGAACGGATCTACCAGATATCGGCGGGATCCACTCCCGCCGGAAGGCCATCGCTCAGATACGCGTGTCCATGCATCGCCCCGGTATGCCCGGTATTCTCCACCACCAGACTGCCCTGTTCGGTGCGGGCGTAGCCGCGGCCGTGCGGGCCGCGCGGCGCGGCGACGAAGTCGGGAAAATATTTCCCGAGCAATTGTTGCAGATCGGGCGGCACCGGCCCCTGCCAGGCGACGCCGAACACCGTTCCGGCCGCCGACACGAACTCGCGGACTACCGTCCCCGAGGGTAGGGTCATCTCCTGCACGGTATAGCCGGCCGCGGTGCGGTTCTGCGCCGCCGCGGCATGCAGTTTCATGCGGTCCGCCGCCACCGATTGCACGGTGTCGCCCAATGCCGCATGGGCCCACGGGGCGACGCATGCGAATGCGACCCCCACACACAGCGGCAACCCGCGATACCGCCCACTCCGGAACGAAACGCCCACCTGCCCTCCTGACGCAAAGTGCCCGCGGAAACAGGATATCACCGGCGATTCGCGCATTCGGACAGGTTCCGACCAAACCGCGGGAATCCGTTCCCCGGACCGGCCGCAGCGCCCGATGTGCGGAAGTGGCCGATTTCCGCTCGGCAGACGATCGGATCCCGCGCGCCGGATTGCCGATATAAATCCGACGCCAGGGCGGCACGCCGCAATGGTCCGATCCGTCTTCCCGCAAGGAGTTCCCGGCATGGACACTGCCGCCCCCCCGCCGACATTGCTGGCCTTCGCCGGCAGCCTGCGACGCGAATCGCACCAGCGGCGCCTGCTGCAGCACGTCGCGTCCGGCCTGACCTCGGGTTGCCGCGTCGCGTTTCTGGAACCGGATCCGGTCCGGTTGCCGATGTTCAATCAGGATCTCGAAGGCGATCCGACGATCCGCGCCGAACTCGTGGCCTTGCATGCGCAGGTGGCGCAGGCCGACGGCCTGTTGATCGCCTCGCCGGAATACAACGGCGGCGTCGCGCCGTACCTCAAGAACACCATCGACTGGCTGTCGCGCCTGCCGCGCATCGACCCCGACCATGCCGACCGGTGGGCGCTGCGCCACAAGCCGGTGCTGCTGCTGAGCGCCTCCACCGGCTGGAGCGGCGGCCTGCTCGGACTGCAGAGCACGCGCGCCCTGTTCGCCTACGTCGGCGCGCTGGTCCATGCCGAGACCATCTGCGTCGCCCACGCCGATCACTGGCAGGCGCCCGAAGGCTATTGCTTCGAGCCCGATTTCGAGGCGCACCTGCGGCGCGTCGCCCAGGATTTCGTCGACCTCGCATCGGCGCTGCGCACGCCGCGCGCCGGCAACTGACGCCCATGGCCCACCTGCTGCTCTTCGACCTGCCCGGCGGCAACGACTTCGGCATCGTCGACGACGCCTGCGCGCTCGGCCACCGCCTGACCCTGTTCACCGCCGATGCCGGGCATTACCGGCGTCTCGGCGATCCGGCATGGCACCGGATCCACCGGGTGGTCGAGGTGCAGCCGTGGACCGCCGGGCGCCTTCACGACGCCGCCGCGGCCATCCATCGCGCGGATCCGTTCGAGGCCCTGATCTGTCTGATCGACATCCGCATCGTCGACGCCAGCGTGCTGGCGCAAGCCCTGGGACTGCCCTTCCTGTCGCCGGCCGCGGCCCGCCTGCTGCGCGACAAGGCGGCGGTGCGGGCGGCGCTGCAGGCCCAGGGCATCCCGCAGCCGCCCTTCACCGGGATCGGCGACGCGGCCGACCTGCGTGCCGCCGTTGCCGATCTGGGCTTGCCGCTGATCGTCAAGCCCGCCGACGGCTACGGTTCCCAGGACGTGACCCTGCTGCGCACGCCCGATGACGTCGATCGCCTCTGCGCCGCGCTCGACGCCCAGGGAGATGCGGCCACCGAGTACGGATTCGGCGTCCGGTCGAGCCGGCGCCTGCTTGTGGAGCGCCATGTCGAGGGGGACATGGTCGGCTGCGATCTCTTCGTGCGCGGCGCCCACCGCATCTTCCTCGGCGTCAACGCCAAACAACGTTTTGCGCCGCCGTCGTTCGCCTTCCGGGGCAGCTGTTTTCCGAGCCGACGCCACGATATCGTCCCGCTCGCGCGCTACGCCAACCGTCTGCTCGACGCCGTCGGGTTCGACTTCGGCGCCTGCCACATCGAGATGATCCTGGGCCCCGACGGCCCGGTACTGGTCGAGATCAATCCGCGCCTGGTCAGCGCGCAGATCCCCTTCCAGATGGGCTATGCCTTCGGCCGGTCGATCTACGCCGAACTGATCGGCCTGCATCGGGGAGCCCCCCTAAACGATCTCGCCGCGCTGCGCCCGCAAGCCTTCAGCACCATCCGCTGGCTGGTTGCCGACGCCGAAGGCATCCTGGAGGGCATCGACCTGCCGACGCACGACGCCCCGGCGGTGCAGCGCGTCGTCCTGCTGCGCGGCCCCGGCGATGGGGTCCGCCCACCGCGGCACAACGGCGACCGCATCGGGTACGTCATCGCCACCGGTAGCCGGGAACACGACGCAGATGCGGCGGCGGAGTCTTATGTGGCCGCGACCCGGATCCGGATCGGAACCGCCGGTCCGCTCAGGGCGCGCTGAGCCGGTCTGCCGGCGATTCCGGGTAGGATTCAGCTTTCGTAGCCTGGATCACTCAATCCGACATGTCCCGCCTGCCGAGCCTTGACTCCCTTTTCGATGAACAGCGCCGCCTGCAAGCCGATGCATCGCGGATCCATCAACGCCTGACTGAGATCAATCAGCAGATCCTCTATCTGCTGGCACGCCACGCGCAGATGGAAACGCTCCGCGAGCGCCCGGTGACGGTCGTCTCGCAACGAGCGGCCTCCCCTGCGGCAAAGGGAGCGAACCGCGCGACCGGCAGCGGCACCCAACGGAAAAAGTGGTTTGCCCGCGGCGAAACCGCGCAGTGGATCGGCCGGGTCGTCAAAGGATCGATGCGCCCCGCCGAGGTCGTCCACGCCGTGATGGAGGCCAAGGGATATGCGGGAACCCTTGCGGCGCCGGACCGGAAAAAGGCCGAAGCGGCCTTGCACCAGGCAATCATCGCCGCCGTCCGCACCAAACTGCTGGTCCGGGACGCCAAGGGGTTCGTGCGAGTCGGCCGCGCATAGTCTGCCCGGCAGGAGAAGCACCGCCGCTCGCGGCGAGCGGCCGGAATTTCCGCCGAGCCCCCTCTCCCGCGTGCAGGAGAGGGCTGGGGTGAGGACGGCGATTTGGGCCGCGCGGTGGCGTTCACGCCCGTTTTTTCCAAAACTCTTCCTCGATCTTCCGGCGATCCCAGCCCGGCGCGATCATCTCGATGAACGCGTAGACGAAACCGCGCAGATACGCGCCCTGCTTGACGGCGAGCCGCGTGGTGTTCGAACCGAACAGGTGGCCGCACGGGATCACCGTCAAACCGTCGGCGCTCCCGTCCCGATGGGTGGCCAGCCCCGCGACGATCCCAACCCCCAACCCGGCTTGGGCGTAGGTCTTGATGACGTCGGCGTCGATCGCTTCGAGCACCACGGAGGGCTCGATCTCGGCATCGGCAAACGCCTGGTCGATGCGGCTGCGCCCGGAGAAATGCGCCTCATAGGTCACGATGGGATGGCGCCCGAGATCCTTCAGCGTGATCTTCCCGGAATGGGCGGCAAAGCGCGCCAGCGGGTGTCCGGCGGGCACGACGGCAACGTGTTCCCAGCGGAACACCGGGATGGTGTCGAGCCCCGGCGTATCGGCCAGCGTCTCCGTGGCGATCCCGACATCGGCCTGACCGCCGATCAGCATCGCGGCGATCTGCGGCGGGTTTCCCTGCAGGAGTTTCAGCCGTACCTGCGGATACTTGCGCAGGAAGCGCTGCACGACCTCGGGCAGGACATAGCGCGCCTGGGTGTGCGTGGTCGCCACGCGCAGCGTCCCCTCCGGGCTGCCGGCATAGTCGCGCGCGAGCTTCTTGAGATTGTCGATCTCGCCGGCGATGCGCTCCGCAGCATCGAGCACCTGCTGGCCCGGCGGAGTCAGGCCCAGGATGCGCTTGCCGTGCCGGGCGAAGATCGATACGCCCAGTTCCTCCTCCAGCTCGATGATCGCCTTGGAGACGCCTGGTTGCGAGGTATGCAGGGCGCGGGCCGCCGCGGTGAGATTGAGCTTCTGGCGCACGGCCTCGCGCAGATAGCGGAATTGTTGCAGGTTCATGCGGCAACTCAATATCCCAGCGTCCAAATTGTGTCAAGGAATATGCGGTGGCGACGGCACCGCAACGCGGAATGCGCCGGTATTCCCGCCGCGAGGACAGGAATACACTTTCCCCGTCCCTTCCCGTCCCGAGCAACGACATCGTGAACCGTGAACCCCTGCCGCCCCAGATGGAAGAGCAAACGATCTCGCTCGACGTGCTGCGCGAGAAATACGCCAAGGGCGAGGAGCGGACCGCCGACGACATCCGGCGCCGTGTCGCGCGGGCGCTTGCTGCCGGCGAGGAGCCGGCGCTGCGCGCGGAGTGGGAGCAACGATACTTCGACGCCATGGCCGCGGGGTTCATTCCGGGCGGACGCGTCAATTCCGCAGCGGGAACGGATCTCTCCGCAACACTGATCAATTGCTTCGTCCAGCCGGTGGGCGACGCGATCAGCGGCGTGCATGACGGCGTTCCGTCGATCTACCTCGCGCTCAACCAGGCGGCGGAAACCATGCGCCGCGGCGGCGGCGTGGGCTACGACTTCTCCCACATCCGCCCAAAAGGCGCGCTGGTCCGCGGCACACACTCGCGCGCAAGCGGCCCGTTATCCTACATGCGCGTCTTCGACAAGAGCTGCGAGACGCTGGAGTCGGCCGGCGCGCGCCGCGGCGCGCAGATGGGGATCCTGCGCTGCGACCACCCCGACATCGAGGACTTCATCCACGCCAAGCGCGACGGATCGCTATCGAACTTCAACATGTCGGTCGCGATCACCGACGCCTTCCTGCGCGCGGTCGAGGACGATGCGCAGTTCGAGCTCTGGCATGCCGCCGAACCCTTCGACCGCGACGCGGCGCGGCAGCGTTCCGACGGCTGCTGGGTCTATCGCAGCGTGCGCGCGCGCGAACTGTTCGACCAGATCATGCATTCGACCTACGATCATGCGGAGCCCGGCGTGATCTTCATCGACCGCGTCAACGAGGACAACAACCTCTCGTACTGCGAGACGATCGCGGCGACCAACCCGTGCGGCGAACAACCGCTTCCCGCTTACGGCTGCTGCTGCCTGGGCTCGATCAATCTCACCCGCTTCGTGCGCGACCCGTTCACCGCCGAGGCCGCCTTCGATCGCGCCGCGTTCGAGGAGGTCGTGCGCGTGGCGGTGCGGGCGCTCGACAACGTCCTCGACATCACCCTGTGGCCGCTGGCGGAACAGCAGGCCGAGGCGCGCAACAAGCGCCGCGTCGGCCTGGGGTTCACCGGACTGGGCAATGCGCTCACCATGCTCGGTCTGCGCTACGACGGCGAACCGGCGCGCACGAAAGCGGCCGAGATCGCGCAATGCATGCGCGACACGGCATACATGGCGTCGGTCGAACTCGCGCGCGAAAAAGGCGCGTTCCCGGCCTTCGACGCCGATCGCTATCTGGCGTCGCCGCATTTCGCGTCGCGCCTGCCGGCGGCGCTGCAGGCGGCGATCCGCGCGCACGGCATCCGCAACTCCCACCTGCTGTCGATCGCGCCCACCGGCACGATCTCCCTCGCCTTCGCCGGCAACGTCTCGGGCGGCATCGAGCCGACGTTTTCGTGGACCTACGTGCGCAAGAAGCGCATGCCCGACGGCAGCCGCCAGGAATACGAAGTCGAGGATTACGCCTACCGCCTCTACAAGCACCTCGGCGGCGACGCCGAGCACCTGCCCGAGAGCTTCGTCGGCGCGCTTGAAATGGCGGGCCTCGACCACATGCGGATGATCGCCGCGGTGCAGCCGTTCGTCGACGCGGCGGTCAGCAAGACCATCAACGTTCCCGAGGACTATCCGTTCGAGGAATTCCGCGACATCTACCGCGCGGCGTGGAAGGCCGGGCTCAAGGGCATCACGACCTACCGGCCGAACCAGGTCACCGGCGAAGTCCTCTCGGTC
>JAJYBQ010000124.1 GCA_021778935.1 Pseudomonadota bacterium
GATCACCGCACCGGCAACGATTTTCTGGAACAGATCGGCATCGATCGCGCCGGAGCACGAGAAGGTCAGCAGGTGGCCGCCCGGGTCGAGCAGCCGCAGTCCGTTGAGATTGATGTCCTTGTAGGCACGGGCCGCCCGGTCGACCTGATGGTGGTTGGCCGCGAACTTCGGCGGATCGAGCACGATGAGGTCGAACCGCTCGCCGCGGGCGCGCATGGCCCGCAATTCCTCGAACACGTCGGCGCAGCGCCACTGCACGCCGCCGCCGGCCGCCGGCGGATGCGCGGCGGAAGCGGGCGTCGACACGATGCCGTTGCGCTCGGCATTGGCACGCGCCAGCGCCAGCGCGTCGGCGGACGAATCGACGGACACCACGGTTTCCGCCCCGGCCAGAGCCGCGGCGAGACTGAATCCGCCCGTGTAGCAAAAACAGTTGAGCACGCGCGGTGCCCGCCCGTGCCGCGCACGAAAGGCGCGCACCAGGTCGGCGATGCGCCGGCGATTGTCGCGCTGATCGATGTAGAAGCCGGTCTTGTGCCCGCGACGCACCTCGACGCCGAACCGCACGCCGTGTTCCCGCACTTCGATGACGTCCGGCGGCGCTTCGCCGCGCAGCACGCCGCTCGTCCCCGGCAGGCCCTCGCGCGCGCGCAGGGCACCGTCGGAACGATCGAACACGTTGCCGCAGCCGCTGGCATGGCAGAGCGCGTCGAGCAAGGCTTCGCGGTGGCGCTCGACGCCGGCCGCCTGCATCTGCACCACGAGTTGATCGCCATAGCGGTCCGCGATCAATCCGGGGAGGAAGTCCGCTTCCGCGTAGACCAGCCGCACCGCGTCGGTGCCCTCGTCCAGACCGCGGCGGCGCGCCACCGCCGCGCCGATCCGGTCGGCGAGCCAGGCCTCGTCGATCCGGTCCGCTTCGCGAAAGCTCCAGCACCGCAGGCGGATCGTCGAATCCGGCGACCAGGCGGCCCAGGCCAGAAAGCGCTTGTCGGCGGCATGGACGGCGACGAGGTCGCCGCCGGCCGGCGCGCCGCGGACCTGCGCAATCGCGCCGGCGTACACCCATGGGTGCCGACGCAGCAGGGAGCGCTCCTTGCCCGGCTTGAGGAAAACCGATCCCGCCGCGGTCATGCGTCCGGCCGCAACGCAGCGCTGGTCAGTTCGCCGATGAGCGCGAGCACCGCCGTCCCCATCGCAGCATCGAACCGCGCCGGTTCCGGCGAGCCGAGCACGATCAATCCGAAGGCGTCGGCGCCATCGGCGACGCGCAGCGGAACGAGTGCGGCGCTCTTGACTGCGGCCCACCGCTCGTCCAGCCAGCCGAACCGCCGCAGGTCGATCTCCGCGCCGCACAGCGGCGCATGCAGGCCGCGCGCGGCCTCCACCGCCGTTGCCATCGCGGCATCGGCGTCGGCGATCGACCAGGTCCGGATCGCCGCCATCGGAATCGAAAAAATGCGCTCCAGCTCGTGCGCGGCGTCGACCGCCATCGTCTCCCGGTTCCGAAGCGCAACGAGGTTGCGCGTCCAGTCGATCAGGTTGCGCAACAGCCGGTCGTTGTCGTGTCCGATGCGGATCAGGTTCGCAAGCTTGGCGTCGAGCGCCTTGTTGCGTTCACGCAGCAACTGCGCCTGCCGCTCCATCAGCGATACCGCCGCCCCCCGCTGCGGGTCGGAGATCTTCAGCTCCGCCAGCAGCTCGGCATGGCGATCGAAAAACCCCGGGGTCTCCCGCAAATAGCGGGCGACGTCGCTTTCATTCCACTGCGGTTCGCTCATGGTAGATCCATTTCTCCTTCGAATACCGGCTCCGCCGGGCCCGTCATCCACACCGATGTGTCGTCCCCGCCCCAGGCGATGCGCAGCGTGCCGCCGCGCGCCTGGACCTCGACCGGGGTATCGAGCAACCCGTTCCGGATGCCGGCCACCGCCGCCGCGCAGGCGCCGGTGCCGCAGGCCAGCGTTTCCCCCGCGCCGCGTTCCCATACGCGCAAACGCAGATGCGAACGATCGATCACCTGGGCAAAGCCGGCATTGACCCCGCGGGCGAACCGCGGGTGCCGCTCGATCCGGGGACCGTCCTCCGCCACCGGCGCCGTGTCGACGTCGTCGACGAACTGGACGGCATGGGGATTGCCCATCGACACGATGCAGACCGGCACGGAATGCCGAGCCACATCGAGCGGCCAGAGCTGCGCGCCGCCGCGCGCCGACGGCACGAGACCGGAGGCGTCGAAGCCGCTGGCCTCGGGTCGAAAATCGGGGGGGCCCATGTCGACGGTGACCTGGCCGTCCTCCTCGAGGCGCGGCTCGATCACGCCGCTCGCGGTCACGACGCGGATCCGGCGCTTGTCGGTAAGGCCGAGCCGGCGCACGAACTTGACGAAGCAGCGTGCGCCGTTGCCGCACTGCTCCACCTCGCCGCCGTCGGCGTTGAAGATGCGATAGCGGAAGTCCGCCTCCGCGCCCGGGCCCGAGACGGGCGCACGCTCGACGACCAGCACCTGATCCGCGCCGACGCCGTAGCGGCGATCCGCCAGGGCGCGGATCCGACGCGCGTCGAGTTCGAGTTGCTGCCCGATCCCGTCGAGCATCACGAAATCGTTGCCGGCGCCCTGCATTTTGACGAAACGAAACTTCATGACGCGATTATCGCCGACGACGAAGCGGGAACCGGAACGGAAGCCGAAACCGGAGTCGGGGACCGGAATCGGCCGAGGCCACGCGACGCCGCATGGATCGACCATTGCGGCATCGCAAATTTCCGGGGCATCCATTCCGGGGATCGGCGGATAGAATCCGACCGCCAACCATGAACAAGCGCAACACGGCACAGCGCCTACGGGGCGAGGTGGCCCCCCTCCTGCCCGAAGAACAACAAGAGATCCTTGACTTCCAGCAAGCGATCCTGCGCAGCGTATTGGGCGACGGCGACTCCGCCAGCACGGTTGCCGACATCTGCCGCCTGGCGGAGATGCTGCTGCCGGATTCGGTCGGGTCGGTGATGCTCCTCAACCGCGACGACGGCCTGCTGCACATGTTTGCGGCGCCCAGCGTGCCGCGGGATGCGGCGCAACGGCTGAATTTCCTGCGTCCCGGCCCGGGCGGCGGATCCTGCGGCAACGTCATCCACTGCGGCACCCCGCAGTATGTCGACGACACGTTCCACGACCCGCGCTGGAGCGACCTGCGCCCGATCGCGCAGGATCTCAACATCCGCTCCTGCTGGTCGGTTCCGGTCGTGGACGGCCAAGGAAGCACCATCGGAACGTTCGCGCTGTCGAGCTTCGAGCACCGGATGCCGGGGTCGTTCCATCGCAAGCTGCTGGATACCGGCGCGGCGCTGGTCGGAATCATCCTCTCGCACGCCCGCTGGCAGGACAGCCTGCGGCTCTACGGAAAGGCCTTCGATTCCGCCGAGGAGGGCATGCTCATCACCGATGCCCAGAGGCGCATCGTCGCCGTCAATGCGAGCATGACCGCGATCCTCGGCTACCGCGGCGACGAGTTGCTCGGCAAGACGCCGATGGAGCTCTCCGCCGGACTGCACGACAAGGACTTCCACGACGCGATGTGGCACACCGTGCGCACCACGGGCGCCTGGAGCGGCGAAACCTGGAATCGCCGCAAGAACGGCGAGGTCTACCCCGAGTGGCGCTCGATCAAGGCGATCCGGGGGTCCGACGGCGGCGTGATCAACTACCTCGGCGTGTTCACGGACCTCACCCAGACCAAGGCGGCGGAAAACGCCATCCAGCACCTGTCGACGCACGATGCGCAGACCGGCCTGCCCAACCGGGTGCTGTTCCGCGCCGGTTGCGAAAGCCTGGTCCACAGCGGCGCGCAAGGCGCGCTGCTATGCCTGAACATCGACGACTTCCGCAGCATCAACGAAACCCTGGGCTTGGGCTCCGGGGACCACATCCTGCGCGAGGTCGCAGCGCGGCTGTCCGGCCTCGTCGGCAATGCCGAAAGCGTCTGCCGCTGGAGCGCGGACGAATTCCTCGTGATGACCTCCTCGGCTGCCGACCTCGATTCGGTGGCGAATCTCTGCCTGCGCATTTCGGAGGCGCTGTGCCTGCCGATCGAGATCGACGGTCACCAGGTCCGCCTGACGGTCTCGCAGGGCGTCGCCCAGTTTCCGGCCGACGGGACGAACTTCGACGACCTGCTGCGCCGCGCCACCACCGCCCTGCAGGACGCGAAGCGCGCCGGCAAGAACATCGTGCGCTATGCGACCGCCCACGCCAACGACACCGTCCGCGCACACTTCCAGATCGCCCAGGACCTGCGGCGCGCCCTGGCGCAGAAGGAGTTCGAGCTGCACTACCAGCCGCAGATCTGCCTGCGGACCGGCCGGGTGGTCGGGGCCGAAGGGCTGATCCGCTGGCGCGACCCGAAGCGGGGCCTGGTGCCGCCCGGGGTCTTCATCGGCGCGGCCGAGCGCACGGGCCTCATCGTCGACATCGGCGCCTGGGTGATCGAACAGGCGTGCGCCGACGCGGCGCGATGGCGCACGCTCGGCGCCGGTGACATCCGGCTCAGCGTCAACGTGTCGGCGATCCAGACCCGGCGCGACGATTTTTGCACAATCCTCACCGGCGCGTTGGCACGGCACGGCATTGCCGCGAAGCAGCTCGACCTGGAGCTGACCGAATCCGTGTTCATGGAAGACAGCCCGCAGATGCGCGCCATGCTGGAAAGCCTCAAGCGCACCGGCGTACAACTGTCGATCGACGACTTCGGCACGGGGTACTCCAGCCTTGCCTACCTGCGCTGGCTCGCGGTCAACCGCCTCAAGATCGATCGGACCTTCGTCGGCGGCCTGCGCGACGGCGCCGACACCTCCGCGATCGTCCAGGCCGTGATCGGTCTTGGGCACGCCATGAACCTCGCCGTGGTCGCGGAGGGCGTGGAAGACGAGCAAACCCTGCGGCAGCTGCAAGGGATGGGCTGCGACGAAGCACAGGGATTCTTCTTCGATGCGGCGCTGCCGGCGTCCCAATTCGAGCAGCGGCTGCTTGCGACCGCGCCGTATGCGCAGCGCACGAATCCGGGTTGACCGGCTGACCGCGTGATTGCCGCGCCGGCGCGGGAACCCGTGCCGGTATGATCGATGCCGATTGGGCATCCTTATCTCATTGGCAACCTCGGCGCGAAGACTCGCTCCCGCATGGACACACCGCACACTCCGGACAAGCCGGCAGCCCGCATCGGGTCCGGCCTGCGCAAGCACCTGCGGTCCATCCGGTTGTTCAAGGGTCTGCCGCCGGTGAATCGGCCCGCGGTGCTGCGCGACGCGATGGCGGGCGTCGTGCTCGCGTCGATGGACATCCCGCAGCTCCTCGGCTATGCCCGCATCGCCGCCATGCCGCCGGTGACCGGGCTCTACACCGGCCTGCTTCCCGCGGTGGCGTTCGCGATCTTCGGCGCTTCACCGAGTCTCGTCGTCGCCGCCGACTCTGCAACCGCCACGATCTTTGCAGGCAGGCTCACGACGCTCGCCGCCCCGTCGAGCGCCGAGTACGTCGCGCTGGCGGGCATGACCGCCTTGCTCACCGCAATGATGCTGCTGATCGCGCGCATCTTCCGCCTCGGCTTCCTGGCCGACTTTCTGTCGCGCACGGTGCTGGTGGGATTCCTCGCGGGCGTCGGCGTGCAGGTCGGCATCGCCATGCTGGGCGACATGCTGGCCATCCCGTTTTCGTCGCGCCTGACGACCGAACAGGCGGCCGACATCGCCAGCCACCTGTCGACCATCCACTGGCCGGTGTTCGGTCTGTCGGCGATCGTCGTGACGACCATCCTGTCGTTCAAGCGCTTCCGGCCGCACTGGCCGGTTGCACTGGCCGCGGTGATCGCCAGCATCGGCGCCAGCGTGATCTGGGATTTCGCCCGCCACGGCATCGCCGTGATCGGGCCCTTGCGCGTCGGGCTGCCGCATCTGCGCCTGCCCCCGGTCGGATGGACCCAGGCGCTGGACCTCCTGGAGGTGGCCGCATCCTGCTTCGTCGTGGTCATCGCGCAGAGCGCGGCGACCAGCCGCGCGTTCGCCGACCGCCATGGCGACGCCATCGACGAGGATGCGGACCTGCTCGGCCTTGCCGCGGCCAACGTCGCCGCGGCGATGACCGGCGCCTTCGTGGTCAACGGCAGCCCGACGCAGACCGCGATGGCCGACCAGGCGGGCGCGCGCAGCCAGATCGCCCAGGTCACCCTGGCCGTGGTCGTCGTCGCGGTGCTGCTGTTTCTGAGCCGATGGCTGCAGTATCTGCCGCAGTGCGTGCTGGCATCGATCGTCTTCACGATCGCCGTCAGTCTCGTCAACGTCCGCGAGCTGAATGAAATCCGCCGCGAAAGTCCGGGCGAATTCGCGCTGGCGATGACGACGGCGGCGGTGATCGTGGTCGGCGGCGTGGAGAGCGGGATTCTGGCGGCGATCGCGCTATCGCTGCTGCGCCACGTGCGCCACAGCTACCGGCCGCATACGATGGTGCTGATACCCAACGGCAACGGCCGCTGGGAACCCGTCCCGACGCGGGAGGGGATGGAAACCGCGCCGGGCCTGATCATTTACCGCTTCGGCGCCGATCTGTTCTATGCCAACGAACGGCAGTTCGCCGACGAGGTGCGCCGGCTGATCGACGCCGCGCCCCATCCGGTCCAGCGCTTCCTGATCGATGCCTCGGCGATCACCGACCTCGACTACTCGGCGGGGCGTTCCGTCAATGCCCTGTGCCAGGCCCTGGCCGCCCGCGGCATCGCGGTCGCGCTGGCACGCGTGAATCCGTACCTGCGCGCCGACCTGATGCGCCATGGCGTCACCTCCGCGATCGGCGAAGCCAATATCTACAGCACCCTGCACGAGGCGCTCGCCGGCGCACAGCGCGCCGCGGCGTCCGGTCCCTGACCGGCCGTTGCAAAACGACCGCGCAGGGCGGCGGCGCGCGCCTTACCAGCCCATCGTCGGGCCGAAGGCGAATCCGTATCCGGGACCCCAGGGGCCCCATGCCGACCAGTTCCAGGATGCGTTGCTGTACATCTCCGCCGCCATGGCCTGTTCGTCGACCATGTGCTGTTGCAGGCGATCGCGCTTGTACTGGTTGTATGCCTGTTGCGTGCCGATGTACAGGCAGCCGCAGACCATGGGGTCGGCATAGACGTAATGGACCATATCGCCATGCACGCGCATCACGAACCGGTTCGGCGGCAACTGGCTCAGCATTGCGATGCGCTCGGGCGTATTGGCCGGACGCACGAGGAATCCGGCCGCGGCCAGATTGTCTTCGTGATGCGCGATCCGCTCCTGCTGCGTCTCGCAGGAGCACAGCGCAAGGACGGTCAGCAGCGCGGCCGCGCCGGCGCGCAGCGGCCGGATGCCGGAGGATGCACGGATAGATCCGGCCGAGCGAAACGATGCAAGCATGCCAAGCTCCACGATGCGGGGAATGCGGAAAGCATACCGTGCCGAACGGCGCCGGTCATGGCGATGCCGCCCGCGGCCTCGCGCCGCCCTCGGAGAACGGCGCCGCCCCCGGAAAC
>JAJYBQ010000125.1 GCA_021778935.1 Pseudomonadota bacterium
GAACGCCGTGACCACGGTATTGCGGTAGCCCGCAACGGCCTGGTCGTAGCTTGCGCGCGCCGAATCCACCGCGGCATCGCGGGCCCCACCGTTGAACAGCGTCACTGCGAGACTCGGCCCAATCGTCCAAACCCGGTTGGCGATCGACAGGATGTGGGTGAAGGAACCGCTTTCGAAACCGCCGTCGGCCGTCAGCGTGAGGTTGGGGAAGTACGCGGCCTTGGCGACGCCGATCCGCGCATTGGCCGCCGCGGCCATGCGTTCGGCGCTGACGACGTCATAGCGCCGCTCCAGTAGCGGTCCCGGCAGCACCGGCGGAATTGCGGGCACGGCGAAGGCATATCCGGGATCGGGCGCCAGCGAAAACGCCGCCGGCGCCAGCCCCAGCAGCACCGCGATGGCGTGCTCATCCTGCTCGCGCGCCGACTGGGCGCTCTGCAGCGCGGCGACCGCGGTATCGAGCGTGTCCTGTGCGGCGCGCAGCGTGTCCTGCGACGATGCGCCGACGCGAACTGCGGCCTGGGTCATCCGCGCGATGCGCGCATCGGTATCCCGCTCGCCTTGCAGGACCGCGATGTCGGCATCGGCCTGGCGCAGCGCAAAATAGTCCGATGCCACGCTGGCCGCGATCGACAGGCGCACACCGGCAAGCTGGGCATCGCTGGCCTGGGCGCTGGCCCGCGAGGCTTCGACGGTTCGGCGCACCGCCCCCCAGAGATCCGGCTCCCAGCTCGCCGTCAGCATCAGCGACGCAAGGTTGTAGAAGGCGGCGGCGCCGCCGCCCCCGCCGAACGGATTGGATCCGCCCGCCGTGGCACCGCTGGGGCCGCTCAGGATCCCGATGAGGGGCGAGCCCGGCCCGAAGCCGCCGCGCACCTGGCCGGCGCTGGCGCCGATCGTCGGATAGAAGGCCGCGGCGCTGGCGCGGACCGTCGCCTGCGCCACGCGGTACGACGCCGCCGCCGCGGCAATCGACTGGTTGGCGTTCAGCGCCCGCGCGACGAGGCCGTCGAGCACCGGGTCGTGATAGCTCCGCCACCAATCGTCGCGCAGCGCGAGGTCCGTTCCCGGTCGGGCCCGCTGCCATTCGACGCCCTCCTTGAAATGGTCGGGAACCGCCACGGCCGGCCGGTGATAGTCCGGACCGACCGCGCAGCCGGCCAGACCGGCCAATGCGGCCGCAACCGCCGCCCATGCCGCAGCCCGACGCATCGCGCCCCGCCGCCCTGCGGCCGTCCCATCCAACGCCATCGACGCCATCAACGCATCCTCGAATCGGGAGCCGCCCGGTGGACGCTGCCCTGCAAGAAAATCTGCACTGCCTGGCGGGCGATGCGAGCCCGCGCGCCCGCATCGGGCCGCGCGCAGACGCCGCGCAGCATGCGCGCGCGGACCCCGCCCAGTACCAAGTAGACGAACTGCTCCGCCGCAAGGTCGACGTCGTCGAGATCGAGCAATCCGTCCCCAACCGCGCGCCGCAACACCTCCGCCAGCGGCGCCATGTCCGCGCGCGCGCCGTCCTCGCCGCAGGCGCCGTTGATCAACTCCGGAAATCGGCGCGCCTCGACCAGCAACAGACGATGCAGCGCCAGCATGTCGCTGCGCGTTCCGACTTCGAGCAGGTGTTCCGCCACGCGCTGCAACGCCCCCTGCAGATCCGCCGGTTCGATGGCGATGTCGTGCAGAACGGCGGTCCACTCCCGGCGCAAGCGCTGCATCACGGCGGCGAACAATCCCGCCTTGTCGCCGAAATGTTCGTAGAGCGTCTTTTTCGCGACCCCCGCCTCGCAGGCGATGCGGTCCAGCGTCGTCTCGGCATAGCCCTGGGTGAGAAAAATCTCCTGCGCGACGTCGAGCATGCGCAGATGCCGCGCCTCCGCGTCCTCGCGACAGGGGCGTCCGCCGGAACATTTTTTTGGGCAAGGCTCGGCTTGGGCCGGTTCGGTCATGGGCGGTGCTACCTCCGAAAACGAAACGAGATCGTTTCGTTTCGAATATGATTCCGCCGAACACTTGCCATGTCAAGAAAAACCCCAACCATCGTGTGCAGCCCCTTTCGAAATTCGACCACCGCGGCCCGCGCAGACAGTGGTCGCGCCGGGGAACGGACCGGTGCGCCTCGCGCGCCGCACCCGGTCGGCGCGCAGTCGGCCCGGGCCGAAACCGGTTCCGGACGTTCCTTTGTCCTCCTCGCCGCGATCCTGTCCCTTGTCCCGCTCAGCGCGCACGCGGTACGCGGCGTCGTCGTCGACGCCGCGACCTGCCGGCCCGTCGCCGGCGCCTTCGTGACCATGGGGGATACCGTGGTGCGCACCGGGCCGGACGGTGGCTTCCGGATCAACGGTTCGGGGACCGCGCTGGGGCTTCGCGCCTATGGCTACGGACGACGCCGAATTCCCCTGGCGCGATTTCGGGACGGCGCAACGCTCGATCTGGCCAGGTTCCGACCCAAGGCGCTGTATCTGTCCTTCTACGGGATCGGCGACGCCCGCCTGCGACAGGGAGCCCTCACCCTTGCGAAGGAAGCCGGCATCAACGCCCTGGTGATCGACGTCAAAGGCGAGCGGGGCATGATTTCCTACAAGACGACGATCCCGCTGGCACTCGCGATCGGGGCGCAGAAGATCACCACGATCGCGAACGTCCAGCAACTGGTCAACGACTTGCACGGCGCCGGCCTGTACGTCATCGCGCGGATCGTGGTGTTCCAGGACAATGTCCTCGCCCTGGCGAAGCCCGAGCTGGCCGTCCACGACGCCGACGGCGCGGTGTGGAAGGACCGCGAGGGATTGGCCTGGATCGACCCCTTCGAGACCCGCGCTTGGGACTACGACATCGATATCGCCGTCGACGCCGCCCGCGAGGGATTCGACGAGATCCAGTTCGACTACGTGCGCTTTCCCGACGCCCGAGGATTGACGTTTTCCCGACCCGACACGCAGGAGAACCGGGTTGCGGCGATCACGGACTTTCTTGCCGCGGCGCGCAAGCGCCTTGCCCCCTACAACGTCTTCCTGGCCGCGGACATCTTCGGGTACACGATCTGGAATCCCGACGACACCGGGATCGGGCAGGACCTGCCCGCGCTCGTGCGCGTCGTCGACTACGTCTCGCCGATGCTCTATCCCTCGGGGTTCCAATATGGCATTCCGGGATATGCCAACCCCGTTCTCCACCCGTACGAAATCGTGTCGCAGTCGCTGCGCAAGGCGGTGGAACGGACCGCGATCGCACCGATCCGTTTTCGCCCCTGGCTGCAGGCCTTTCGCGATTACGCCTTTGGAGGCCGACCGTTCGGCGGACCGGAGATCGCGGCGCAGATCGGCGCGGCCCGGGCGTTCGGCTCCGACGGATGGATGCTCTGGAACCCCGAGAACGTGTATTCGGGCGCCGGCCTGCCGCCGCAATCCGGTGCTACAGTGAGCGCGTCGCAGGCGCGCGGGAACGATCCGGCGGCAGCCGGAAGCCACCGGTGCGCGCCCTGAGAGGACGCTGAGCGCGCTGCCGCGCGGACGGTTTTTCGATACGACGGTGTACCGCAACGCCTCATCCGAATGCCGCAGACCCCGCACCCATGCGGGCGGGGTGGTGCGGGCGCTGGTGTGCGGCCTGTTGCTGATTCCGCTGGCCTTGCCGGCCCGCGCCCGCGGCGAATCCACGACCCTGCGAGCGGCGGACCTGTCCGAAGTTGCGCCGATCGTGCAGCGCGAGATCCGGGCGGGCCGAATTCCCGGCGCCGTCGTCGTGATCGGCAACGACCGAAAGATCGTCTACCGGCGGGCCTTCGGCTACGCCGCGTTGCGGCCCCGAAAAATCCCCATGACGACCGGGACCATCTTCGATCTCGCGTCCCTCACCAAGGTCGTCGCCACCACCACCGCCGTCCTGCAACTGGTCGAGGCCGGCAAGCTGGATCTCGATGCCCCCGCGGCCCGGTATTGGCCGGCGTTCGCCGCGCATGGCAAAGCGGCGATCACCCTGCGCGAACTCCTGACCCATTATTCGGGGCTGGCCCCGGATCTCGATCTGCGAACGCGCTGGCGCGGCTATGACGCCGCGCTCCGCCGGATCGTCGCGGAAACACCGCGGACCACACCGGGAGCCCGCTACTGCTACAGCGACGTCAATTTCGAAGTCCTGGGGGAAATCGTGCGCCGCGTTTCCGGAGAGTCGCTCGACGTCTACTGCTCCCGGCACATCTTCGGTCCGCTGCACATGCGGCGGACCGGCTTTCGCCCCGCCCGCTCGCAGCGCGGCCGGATTGCGCCGACGGAGTACCTCGACGGCGCGCTGCGCTGGGGCCAGGTGCACGACCCCACCGCCTGGCGCATGGGAGGGGTCTCCGGCCATGCCGGCCTGTTCGCCCCCGCCGACGACCTTGCGGTCTTCGCGCAGATGCTGCTTGCCGGCGGCGCGTTCCACGGCGTGCGCATCCTCGATCGCACGTCGGTTGAGCAGATGACCGCGCCGCAATCGCCGGCGGGGAAGCCGCGGCTGCGCGGCCTGGGATGGGACCTCGCGGCACCCTTCGCATCCGACGCGCAGACCCTCGCGCCGATCGGCGCCTACACGCACACGGGGTATACCGGCACGATGTTGCAGGTTGACCCCATCTCCCGCACCTTCCTGATCGTCCTCACCAACCGCGTTCATCCCTTCGGCAGAGGAGATGCCCGCCCGCTGCGCAAGGCGCTGATTCAACTCGTTTCCGCGCAGTTCCCCGCCGTCACGGCGGCGCAGATCGCCGCCCGCCGTCCGGCCGTGGCGCTGCGCCTCCTGGCGGCAGCCCCGCCGGTCGGGAACGATCCGGTGAAAGCGGGCATCGACGTGCTGCGCGCCGAGCGCTTCGCCCCCCTGAAAGGGCTGCGCATCGGCTTGATCACCAACCAGACCGGCCGGGACGCCGCCGGCGCCCGCACCATCGACCTGCTGTCCCGCGCGCCCGGCCTGCGGCTCGTCGCCCTCTTCAGTCCCGAACATGGCTTGCAAGGCATCCGGGAAGGGAGGGTGCCGTCCGGCGTCGACCCGGCGTCCGGGCTCCCCGTGTACAGCCTGTACGGCGATTCCCGGCGTCCCACGGCCGCGATGCTCCAGGGAATCGACGGGCTGGTGTTCGACCTCCAGGATGCCGGCGCCCGCTTCTACACGTACATCGCCACCATGGCCTACGCCATGACCGAAGCCGCCCGCCGCGGGATCCCGTTCTATGTCCTCGATCGCCCCGACCCCATCGACGCCGATGTCGTACAGGGGCCGGTTCTCGACGACGACCTGCGATCGTTCACCGGGTACTTTCCGCTGCCGGTGCGGTATGGCATGACCATGGGGGAACTCGCGGCGATGATCAACGCGCAAGACCGCATCGGTGCCCGACTGGAGGTGATCCGGATGCGGGGCTACCGGCGCCGCGACTGGCTCGACGAAACCGGGATCCGTTGGGTCGAACCCTCGCCAAATCTGCGCAGCCTCGCCGAGGCCACGCTCTACCCCGGCGTGGCCCTGGTGGAGGGCGCCAACGTGAGCGTCGGGCGCGGAACGCCGACCCCGTTCGAACTGGTCGGGGCACCATGGGTGACGGCAACCGCGTTCGCCCGCTACCTCACCCGGCGCACGATCTCCGGGGTGCGATTCGCGCCCGCCGTCTTCGTGCCCACGGCAGGTACATACCGGGGCCGCCGCTGCCAAGGGGTGCGCATCACCTTGGTCGACCGCGACGCCCTGGACACCCCCGCCCTGGGCATCGAGATCGCGAGCGCGCTGCGACGGCTGTACCCCGGCCGATTCGACGTCGCCAAGATCCTTCCCATGGTCGGATCGAGGAAGGTGCTCGACGCCATCGAGCGGGGCGAGGATCCGCGGCGCATCGTGCTGTCCTGCGCCGGCCCGGTGGCGCGCTTCGAAAAGATCCGCGCCCGCTACCTGCTCTACCGATAGCCGCCGCGCGGGAAGCCCCGCGCCGACGGCGGCCTCAGAACTCGGTGTAGCCCTTGGCGTCCGGAGTGTAGAAGGTGGCAGGGTCGGCCGGTCGCAGTTCGCCGCCGCTTCGGAGCTTTTGCACCAGGTCCGGATTGGCGATGAAGGGGCGCCCGAAGGCGACGAGGTCGCCCTTGCCCGCAGCAAGGTCGGATGCGGCGCGCGCCGCATCGTAGCCGCCGGAGAGGATGTACCGGCCCCGGAACGCCGCGCGCAGCGCCGCCTTGAGGTCCTCGCGCACCGGCGGTGCGCCCATCGAACTGTGATCGACGACGTGGAGATACACCAGACCGATGTCGTTGAGCGCCTCGATGAGCCGCAGATACAGGGCGTCCATCTCCGCGTCCGGCACCATGCCGTTGAACACGCCGTAGGGGGAGATGCGCATGCCGACCCGCTCGGCGCCGATCGCCCGGGCCGCGGCACGGGCCACCTCGACCGCAAAGCGGATGCGGTTTTCGATCGCGCCGCCCCAACGGTCGCCGCGCTGGTTGGACGCGGTGTTGAGGAACTGGTCGATGAGGTACCCGTTCGCCCCGTGCAGTTCGACGCCGTCGACGCCGGCGGCCACCGCGTTCCGGCACGCCGCGGCATAGTCCCCGATCGCCGCTGCGATGTCCTGCTCGGTCATCGCAGCGGGTACCGGGTGCGGCTGCATGCCCTGCGTGTCGGTCCACATCTCGCCCGGCGCCGCAAGCGCCGAGGGTGCGAGCAGACGGGCGCCCGCCGGGAGATTGGCCGGGTGTCCCACCCGCCCGGTATGCATGATCTGCACGAACAGGTGGCCGCCCGCACCATGCACGGCGTCCGCCACCGTGCGCCAGCCCGCCGCCTGCGCCGGCGAATGGATGCCGGGAATGCGCGCATAGCCCAGGCCGTCGGGCGATGGCGCGGTGCCTTCGGCAATGAGCAGTCCGGCCTCGGCACGCAGGCCGTAGTAGCGGGCCATCCGGTCATTGGGCACATTGCCCAGCGCCCGCGAGCGGGTCATCGGCGCCATCACGACGCGGTTGGGCAGGGTCAGGGGACCGAGCTGGATCGGGGTAAACAACGCGGTCATCGCCATGCTCCTTATTTCGCGCCGGGAATCAGGCCTTCGGCGGCGAGCGCGGCCTGGACCGCCGGGCGGGCGGCAACGCGACTGAGGTAACCGGTCAGGACGGGCCAGGGCGCGAGATCGAGGTTCACGTATTTGCCCCAACCCAGCACGGTGAAGAGGTAGGCGTCCGCCACGGAAAAATCCGCGCCCGGAAGCCAAGTTCTGCCCTCGAGCTGCCGTGCGACATGCCCGATGCGCGATTCGAGCTGCGACTTGACGACCGCCTTGGCATCGTTCGACAGCCTGGGGTTGAACAATCCGCCGAAGCCCTTGTGCAACTCCGTCGAAATGAAGTTGAGCCACGCCATCAGGCGGTAGCGATCCAACGTGCCCGAAGCCGGCGCCAGGCGCTTTTCGGGAACGCGATCGGCGAGGTATTGCACGATTGCCGGACCCTCGGTGAGCACCGTCCCATCGTCGAGTTGCAAGGCCGGGACATAGCCCAGGGGGTTTATGAGTTTG
>JAJYBQ010000126.1 GCA_021778935.1 Pseudomonadota bacterium
GGAAAAGCACAATCAGGTTGCCTTCCGCGTGATCCAGGACGCCACCAAGCAGGAGGTGAAGGCCGCGGTCGAGCTCCTTTTCAAGGTGGAGGTCGACGCCGTGCAGATTCTCAATCGGCCCGGCAAGGCGAAGCGCTTCGGCCGGACGCCTGGACGCCGCAGTGATGTCCGCAAGGCGTACGTCTGCCTCAAGGCCGGCCAGGAGATCAACTTCGCCGAGGGAGTGAAGTAATGGCACTCGTCAAAGTCAAGCCGACGTCGGCAGGACGCCGTGCGCTGGTCAAGGTCGTTCACGCCCATCTGCATAAAGGGCGGCCGCACGCAGCGCTGACCGAAAAGAAGGTGCGCGGCTCCGGCCGGAACAATCTCGGCCACATCACCACCCGGCATCAGGGCGGTGGCCACAAGCAGCACTACCGGATCGTCGATTTCCGTCGCAACAAGGACGGCATTCCGGCGCGCGTCGAGCGCATCGAATACGATCCGAACCGGTCTGCGCATATCGCCCTGCTGTGCTACGCGGATGGCGAGCGTCGCTACATCATTGCGCCGAAGGGGTTGACCGTCGGCGCGCAGGTGGTGAGCGGCGCCGAAGCCCCGATTCGCCCCGGCAATACGCTGCCGCTGCGCAACATCCCGATCGGCAGCACCATTCACTGTATCGAGATGCAGCCCGGCAAAGGCGCCCAGATGGCGCGGGCGGCGGGTACCTCGGTGCAGTTGCTGGCGCGCGAAGGCAGCTACGTTCAGTTGCGTCTGCGCTCGGGTGAGATCCGGAAAGTCCTGATCGAGTGCCGGGCGACCATCGGCGAAGTTGCGAACGAAGAGCACAATCTGCGCCAGTTCGGCAAGGCCGGCGCGATGCGCTGGCGTGGCATCCGCCCAACGGTGCGCGGCGTTGCGATGAATCCGGTCGACCATCCGCATGGGGGTGGCGAGGGCCGCACCGGCACGGGACAGCCGCCGGTCAGCCCGTGGGGTCAGCTCACCAAGGGATATCGGACCCGCAACAACAAGCGCACCGACAACATGATCGTGCAGCGCCGTTACCGCAAGTAAGCGCGCATTGCCGCCATATCCGAGGAAAAAGGGATGTCACGCTCACTGAAAAAAGGCCCGTTCGTCGACGGGCACCTGGTCAAGAAGGTCGAGACGGCGCATGCAACGAAGGACAAGCGCCCGATCAAGACCTGGTCGCGCCGGTCCACGATCCTGCCAGACTTCGTCGGCTTTACGATCGCGGTGCACAACGGCAAGCAGCATGTGCCGGTCTACATCAACGAACAAATGGTCGGGCACAAGCTTGGGGAGTTCGCCTTGACCCGCACGTTCAAGGGTCATGCCGCCGACAAAAAGTCGCAAGGCAAGAAGTAAAGGGAACGCACAATGGAAACCACGGCGAGCTATCGCGGCGCACGGCTCTCGGCCCAGAAGGGTCGTTTGGTGGCCGACCTCGTGCGCGGCAAACCGGTCGACAAGGCGCTCAACATCCTGAGCTTCACGCCCAAGAAGGCCGCAGGGATCATCCGCAAGCTGCTTGAATCGGCAATTGCCAACGCCGAGCACAACGATGGCGCGGATATCGACGAACTGAAGGTGACGAAGATCCACGTCGAGCAGGGACCCACGATGCGCCGCTTCATGGCGCGCGCCAAGGGCCGCGGCGCGCGGATCAGCAAGAAGACTTGCCATATCTATATCGCCGTCGGCGACGGAAAGAAAGAGTAGGTACGCGATGGGTCAAAAGATCAACCCGACGGGCTTCCGCCTTCCCGTAACGCGCAACTGGAATTCGCGCTGGTTCGCAAGTGGCCGTGAGTTCGGTCGCATGCTCGGCGAAGACCTCAAGGTTCGCGAGTACCTGCGGCGCAAGCTCCGTGGGGCATCGGTTGGGCGAATCCTGATCGAGCGCCCGGCAAAGAACGCGCGCATTACGATTTTTTCCGCTCGTCCCGGCGTCGTGATCGGCAAGAAGGGCGAGGACATCGAGACCCTCAAGACGGATCTTCAGCGCATGATGGGCGTGCCGGTGCACGTCAACATCGATGAAATCCGGAAGCCCGAGCTCGATGCGCAACTGATCGCCGATTCGATCACCCAGCAGCTCGAGAAGCGCATCATGTTTCGCCGCGCGATGAAGCGGGCGATGCAGAACGCCATGCGCCTGGGTGCGCAGGGAATCAAGATCATGAGCGCCGGACGCCTGAACGGCATCGAGATCGCGCGCACCGAGTGGTATCGCGAAGGGCGGGTGCCGTTGCATACGCTGCGTGCCGACATCGATTACGGCTTTTCGGAGGCCAAGACGACCTACGGCGTGATCGGGGTGAAGGTCTGGGTCTACAAGGGCGACACCCTCGGCCAACCGCAGGCTGCGGGCGCAGAAGCGACGCCCGGACCGTCGGATCGGGAAGATCGGCGCCCGCGGCGACCCGCCGGCGATCGCCCCGGCCCGCGGCCCGGCGCACCGCGCCGCGGTGCCCGCAAGCCGGAGGGGGGCGAAGCCGCCTCCGGGAGCGGCGAACAGAAGGAAGGGGCCCCGGTCGTCAAGCGCGCGCGCAAGACTGCCGCAGGCCCGGCGGCGACGCCGGAATCCGGCGAAACGAAGTAAAGAATACGGAGAGACACCATGTTGCAGCCGGCACGGCGCAAATACCGCAAGGATCACAAGGGACGCAATCGCGGCCTGGCTACCCGCGGCGTCAACGTTTCGTTCGGCGAATTCGGCCTGAAGGCGACGGAGCGTGGTCGCCTGACGGCGCGACAAATCGAAGCGGCGCGACGCGCGATTACCCGCCACATCAAGCGTGGCGGACGCGTCTGGATCCGGATTTTTCCCGACAAGCCGATTTCGCAGAAGCCTGCCGAAGTCCGGATGGGCAACGGCAAGGGCAACCCCGAATACTGGGTCGCCCAGATCCAGCCGGGCAAGGTGCTGTATGAAATGGACGGTGTCGACGAGGCGATTGCCCGCGAGGCGTTCACCCTGGCCGCGGCCAAGCTGCCGATCAAGACGGTGTTCGTCAACCGCCAGATCGGGCGCTGAGTCCGGGCGAATCGAAAGGAATGGTGATGGAAGCCAAGGAACTGCGCGCCAAGGACGAGGCGGCATTGCAGAACGAACTGCGAGACCTGCTCAAGGCGCAATTTTCGGCACGCATGCAGCGTGCCACCCAGCAATTGCAAAACCATACCCAACTGCGCAAGCTGCGTCGCGATATCGCGCGCGTGCGCACGGTGATGACCGAGAGGGCCAACGCGAAATGACCGCCGCCGCAGAACCCGCCGCAAGCGCGGAAACGAAGCTCCAGCGCACCTTGACCGGCCGCGTGGTAAGCAACAAGATGAACAAGACCGTAACCGTGCTCATCGAACGCAAGGTCAAGCACCCGGTGTACGGCAAGTACGTCGTCCAGTCGACCAAGCTGCACGCGCACGACGAAACCGATCAGGTCAACGAGGGCGATGTGGTCGAAATCGCCGAAACCCGGCCGCTGTCCCGAACGAAGTTCTGGACGGTGATCCGGGTGGTCACCGCCGCAGCCCGCATCTGAGAGTTGTTATTCGCGCTGCCGGCGCATTGCGCGCTCGGCGGCGCCGCCGCCGGCTCCCGGCGGAGCCGATCCGTGCTCCCCGCATCGCAATGGACTCGCCCCGGTAAACGCGCGAAAATTGCGCAACCGCGGTGCGCGGCCGCAGTCCGGAACCAAGGCGCGTTCCGGCGATCCAACCCGGATCGGAACCTGCATTGACACGGAGGACCCACGATGAATTTCGATCTTGCCGAACAGCAGGCAGCGCAACTGCAGCAGCAGTCGCAGGAAATCATGCAGCAGATCCAGGCACTTGCTCAGCGGCTGCTGACCGAGGCCAAGGATCCGACCACCGGGCGGGAGCTTGCCCTCGCGCTGCGGGCGATTGCCATGGCGATCCAATCCTATGGTCAGAACGAAGGCCTGATCCGCCAACAGATGGCGCAATACATCCAGATGCTCGAGCAGGGGATGCAATCTCATCCGCAGCCTCCCGTGCAGCCGCAGGGATGGGCCAACGGATTGGGAAACACCGGCAGCGGCTTCGGCGGCGGCTTCATGAGCAACCTGGTCAGCGGTCTGGGCGTCGGTGCCGGGTTCGGCATTGCCGAGAACGTCGTCAACGACATCTTCAACGCATTCTGAGGCGAATGCCCGCCTGCTCGCGCGAGCGGGGGGGCGGAGTAAGGGTCCCGAATCGCGTTCCGACCGGAAATGATCGTCACGCTCGGCACCGTCACCGCCTGCATTTCGTCGGCGACCTGGATCTACCTGCTTGCCATGCGCGGCGGCTTCTGGCGCTGCCGCGAGCGGGAGGATCGGCAGTCGCCCTGTTCCGACCCGGTCTCGTGGCCATCGGTCGTCGCGGTGATCCCCGCGCGCAACGAAGCCGACATGCTCCCCGGCTCGCTCGGCTCCCTGTTGCAACAGGACTACCCGGGAGCATTTTCGGTCGTTCTCGTCGACGACAACAGCGACGACGGCACGCGCGCGGTGGCCGGGCAGATCGCAGCGGGCGCGCCGGGTCGACTCGCAGTCGTCGCCGGGGCGTCGCTGCCCGCCGGATGGACCGGGAAATTGTGGGCCATGCATCAGGGCATCGTGGCGGCGCAGAGCAAGGCGCCCGAGTACCTGCTGCTCACCGACGCCGACATTGCATACGAACCGCAGGCCCTGCGCGGTCTGGTCCGCCGTGCCGAGGCGGAGGGGCGTGTGCTGGTGTCGCTGATGGCCAAGCTGCGGTGCGCGAGTCGCGCAGAGCAGTTGCTGATCCCCGCCTTCATCTTTTTCTTCCAGAAGCTGTATCCCTTCGCGTGGGTCAACCGGCCGCGCAAGCGGACTGCCGCGGCTGCGGGGGGATGCATGCTGGTACGCCGCGCCGCCCTCGAAACGGCGGGCGGAATCGCGGCGATCCGGGGCGCGTTGATCGACGACTGCACACTGGGGGCGACGATGAAGCGGGCCGGCCCGATCTGGCTCGGTCTGGCGAGCGGCGTCCGAAGCTTGCGCCCCTATCCCGATTTGGCCGCCATCCGCAACATGGTGACCCGCAGCGCATACGCGCAACTGCATTATTCGCCGTGGCTGCTGGCGGGAACCGTGGCCGGGATGATCACCACCTATCTTGCCGCCCCGATGCTGGCCACATTCGGCTCCGGGATGGTGCGCGCCCTCGGGCTGGCAACCTGGGCACTGATGACGACCGCCTTCCTGCCGACCTTGCGCTATTACGGCGTCTCGCCCCTGTGGTCGCCGGCGCTCCCGGCGATTGCCGCGATCTATCTCGGGTTCACCGTCGAGAGCGCATGGCAGCACGCGCGCGGCCGCGGCGGCATGTGGAAGGGCCGGGCCCAGGCCCAACTGACCGGACTAGCGCCGACCATGCCCCCAGGGGGTGGCATGAATCGCGCGGATCATTAGAATTCCGCCAACCGATTCCGCAACAAACATGAGGAGGATGCGATGAAGCGCATCGTGATACTGGCGTTCCTGGGCGCTACCGTCAACGCTGCCGTGGTTCCGGCAGCGCATGCCGACGGTGGTAACTGGGGCGGCGGCGACAATCCGATCGCCCAGATCGGCGGTGCCGTTCTCGGCGGCATGATCGGCGGCGTGCTGGCGCAGGCCGCGCCGTATGTCGCGGCCCCCGCATATGCCGCCCCGCCGCCGGCGTATGTCGTTCCGGCCGCGCCGGCATATGGATATCAGGCGGCTCCGTATCCGGCGCCCCCCATGTACCCAGCCTATCAGCAACCGGGATATGCGGCGCCCTACCCGTATTACCGCGGCGGTGACGGCGAAGGCGAAGACCACTGAGCGTGGGCGCATGCCGGCCGGCATGCGCCCACCGCAATTCAAGGCCCGGCCCGGTCGCCTGTCTGAACCGGACGCCATAATCCGGCGCCGATGCCGGCAGCGGCGATCACCGCCATTCCCATCCAGGTCTGCATGGCGAGATGCTCGTGCAGTCCGACCAGGCCCAGCAGCGCGGAAAACACGATGGTGGCGTAGGCGAGATTGGCCACCACCAGCGCGATGCCGGTGCGGTACGCCCGTGTCATCGTCAGTTGGCCCAAGGTTGCGACCAGCCCCAGGCCGGCCAGGGTCGGCAGGTCGGCCCATCGCCAGGCTGGCGTGTTTTCGAATGCCAGCAGCAGGCCCGTGACGAGGGTCGACAACGTCGTGAAGTAGAACACCACGCGCCAGTCCGGCTCACCCAGTCGCGCCATCGCACGGAGCTGGACATAGGACATGCCCGCACCCAGTCCGGATCCGAGACCGACCAAGGCATAGAACCACTGGCCGCGCGTGAAGTGCGGATCGAGCAGAAGCGCCACGCCGGCAAACCCTGCCAGCAGAAAAACCACCAGACCGGGGCGGGATTCTTCGGGATGCGCAATGTGGATGTAGGCGGCGAGAAACAGCGGCGAGGTGTAGTTGAGCGTCACCGCGGTGGCGAGCGGAAGGTGGGCGATGGCGTTGAAGTACAGCCATAGCGATGCGAGACCGGAAACGCTGCGACCCAGATGGCTCCGCCAATGAGGGGTTGCGTAGGCGCGCAAGGGCTTGCGCGCCATCACCAGCAGCAACAGCAGGCCGAACAACGACCGATAGAAGAGGAGCGCCGTCGTGCCGAGCTGGCCTGCACCGCGTTTGACGAAATACCCCATCAACGCGAAGTTGAGGCTTGCAACCAGCATCCACAGCGAGCCGGCGCGGGTTGACGACGAATGCGGAACGGACACGGAGTGGTCGCGATGAGGAAGTCGACACTTCATCATACCGAGTCGGCGCGTCCTTTCCGGACATCGGCATCGGCTGCGCGCACCTTAGCAATTTCTCATGTATTTCTTAAAAGCCTCTCATCGCTCCGCCTGCATACTTGCTGTACGGAGGCGCCGGATTTTCTCCGTCGCGGATTGCGGGGAAAATTGCCTCCGGTACCGATCGGAAAGTTGGTTGTATGAGAATTTCAGGATACGACGTTGGCCGGGAACACCCGCCGTTCGTCATTGCCGAAGTGGCGCAGAGTCATGACGGCAGTCTCGGGCAGGCGATGGCATTCATCGAAGTGGCCGCGGAATGCGGCGTGCAGGCCGTCAAGTTCCAGACCCACATCGCTGCCGAGGAAAGCACGCCCCGAGAGCCGTGGCGGACTCCCTTCAGCCCTCAGGATGCGAGCCGGTACGACTATTGGCGTCGCATGGAATTTTCCTTCGATCAGTGGGCCTTGCTCAAGGAGCATGCAGAACGTCACGGCCTGGTGTTCTTGAGCAGTCCGTTTTCCGTGCGTGCATGCGAGTGGCTGCAGAAACTCGACATCGCGGCATGGAAGGTCGCTTCGGGCGAGGTGGGCAATCGCGAGATCGTCGAGTGGATCGGCAGGACCGGCAAACCGATCCTGCTTTCGGGCGGCCTGACCGATGCCGAACGGCTGCTCGCGGTCGCGCGCACGCTGGAGGCGGGCGGTTCGTCGG
>JAJYBQ010000127.1 GCA_021778935.1 Pseudomonadota bacterium
CAAGCGCCCCCGGCCATCGAAGAACAGGGTTGTCGGCAGCGCGCGCGACCCGAACCGCGCCGCCACGACGCCACCGGCGTCGAGCAGGACGTTGCGGGGCGCCAGATGCTGCGACCGGAGAAAGGCGCGCACCGGTTCCGCAGCGCCCTCCTGCGCGACAAAGACGAATCGGATCTCCGGGTGTTCGGCCTGCGCGCGCACCAGCGCCGGTAGTTCGCGCACGCAAGGCGGACACCAGGTCGCCCACACGTTCACGACCACCGGCTTCCCGCGAAAATCGGCGAGCAACACGCCGCCGCCGGCGAGGGCCGGCAGACGGATGTCCGGCAAAGCGGCGCCGCGTGCCGACGGCAACGCGGCAATCACCCCCGCGCCCAGCGCCCCCACGCAACCCGCCGCGAGCGCGCCGGCGACGATCGGCTTGCGCAGGCCGGCGATCCCGCGATCCAACCAAAGGGCATAGCCCAGCGCGGCGGCGATGCCGGCCCACGGCTCCCAGCCACCGTCGCGCACATCCGGAATGCTCCACGGCGACGAGAAATACGAAGGCCAGAATCGCAGGACGAATGCGAGCCGCGCGGCGAGCAGACCGACCAACAGGACGTGAAACAGATGCGGACCGACATCGCGGCTCCCGGCACGGCGCGCCGCGCGCTGCCCGACGTACAGTCCCAGCGCGAGGGCCGCCATCCCGGTAAACCACGTGTACGGCAACACCAATGGACCGATCGCGAATGCCTTCATTTCCGTCCGGAGTGTAGCGCCGTGATCTCCGCCGCCGCCGCGGGCGATCCACGGCCTCAGTTCGACGGACGTGCCGTACGGCACGTCCGTCAATTCGTTTCATTATTTCATCGAACGTCGTACCATTTGCCAATGGAAAAGGCCACCGCCACTGCGATCTTCGAATCGCTTTCCTCCGGCCTCCGGCTGGATGTCTACCGGCTCCTGGTGCGTAAAGGGCTGGAGGGGATGGTCGCAGGAGAGATCGCGTCGACGCTCGGTGTGCCGCCGACCAATCTGTCCTTTCACCTCAAGGCCCTCACGCAGGCCGGGATGCTCACGGTCGAACAGGAAGGGCGCTTCCAACGCTACCGGGCCAACATCCCTCTGATGTTGGACCTGATCGCCTACCTGACGGAAGAGTGTTGTGCCGATCATCCCCGGCACTGCGCGGATCTGCGCAGCGCGTCCCGGTGCTCGGGCGCTGTGCTGCCACCGCTTTCCGCAATCCCCAAGCCCTCCCGAAAGGCATGATGGCAAACATTCCGGTTTTTGATCCGGCGCGCCGGATTGCGGACCGCGCGTAGTAGGCGTAGAAGGGATCCATGTCCTTGCTGGCCCCCTCGCAACCACGGGGCGCGTCGCATCCGCTCCGGCATGCATTTCGGCGATCCCGTGCGCCGTTGGGGGTTTTTCTGTGCATCGCGGCATGGCTGCTGGCGTTCTCCTGGTCGGCGTGGGGCGCATCGCCCGGCGGAAGCGAGGACGCGCCGTCCCGGCCGCAGGAGCACGAAAGAATCATCCTGGTGTTGCAATACCACGGTGTGATCGGTCCCGCCGCGGCGAACTACTTCCAACATGGACTGGATGCGGCGCGGCGCCGGAATGCGCAACTCCTGGTGTTCGAGCTCGACACGCCCGGCGGGCTCGAATCCTCGATGCGCGACATCGTCAAGGCAATCTTGAACTCGCCGATCCCGGTGGCGACCTGGGTCGCGCCATCCGGTGCGCGGGCGGCAAGCGCGGGCACATACATCCTGTACGCGAGCCCCATCGCGGCAATGGCACCGGCGTCGAACCTGGGTGCCGCAACGCCGATCGCGGTTGGCGGCCTGCCGGACGCAGCGCCGTCCGGAAAACCCTCGCAAGCGGATAGCGCCGACACCGAACGCCGAAAGATGGTCAACGACGCCGCGGCGTATCTGCGCAGCCTTGCGCAGCTGCGTGGGCGCAATGCGGCGTTCGCCGAGCGCGCAGTGCGCGAGGCGCGCAGCATGTCCGCCGAAGAGGCGCTCCAGGCGCATGCGATCGACCTGATCGCCGCACACATCGGCGACCTCGCGCGCGCGCTCGACGGACGTACCATCCGGTTGGCCTCCGGCACGGTGACGCTCCATACCGCCGGTGCACCGGTACTACGGATCGAACCGGGATGGCGCACCGAATTGCTGGCGCGGATCGGCGATCCCACCGTGGCCGCCTTTCTGATGATGCTCGGCGTGTATGGCCTGATCCTCGAACTGCTTCACCCCGGCGTTGCGTTGCCCGGAATCGCCGGAACGATCTGTCTGCTTCTGGCGTTGTATGCGTTTCAACTGCTTCCGGTCAACTGGGCCGGGGTCGGCCTGATCCTCCTGGGGTCCGCCTTCATGGTGGCGGAACTGTTCCTGCCGACGTTCGGGGTGGTCGGCGTGGGCGGGGTCATCGCACTGGTCGCGGGTTTGCTGATGCTGATCCGGCCGGAAGTGCCGGGCCTCGGCATTTCGGGAGGATTCATCGCGGCGCTGGCGCTGGGTACCGCATTGGTGATTTTCGGTGCCGGCGGCCTCGCGCTGCGCGCCCGGCGCCGACCGGTGGTGAGCGGGCGGGAGGCACTGATCGGCGCAATCGGCACCGTGACCGAGGTCGCCGGCGATGACGCCTGGGCCCACATCGCAGGAGAGTCGTGGCATGTGCGCGGCGCCGCTCCCTTGCAACCCGGCGCGCGGGTGCGCGTCGTTGCGATCGATTCGTTGACGCTGCAAGTGATTCCCGTGAGAGACGATGGCGGAGCCAATGCCGATGTCGAGGCCTGATGAACGACGTCGTCGCGCCTCGGCACCGCTCCTCCCGGGTTTCGATCGGCAATCGTTGCGGCAGTCGACGCACGGGTTTCGCGCGATTGTGGTGAAATGACAAGCAGGGAGGATGCGTCATGTACTTCGCCTTTCCGTTCGGCTTCGGCGCCGTGGCCGTGTTGCTCGCGGGCGCCTTCGTCTTCACGTCGTTGAACGTATTGCGCGAATATCAGCGCGGCGTCGTGTTCCTGCTGGGACGCTTCTGGCGCGTCAAAGGTCCTGGCCTGGTGCTCATCGTCCCCGGGGTCCAGCAGATGGTGCGCGTGGATTTGCGGGTCGTGACCCTGGATGTGCCGCCACAAGATGTAATTTCCCGCGACAACGTGTCGGTCAAGGTGAGCGCGGTGCTCTACTTCCGCGTGATCGACCCGCAGAAGGCGATCATCCAGGTCGAGAACTTCCTGGTCGCCACCAGCCAGCTCGCACAAACCACGTTGCGCGCAGTATTGGGCAAACATGAACTCGACGAGATGCTCGCCGAACGCGAACGGTTGAATCTCGACGTGCAGCGAATTCTCGATGCGCAAACGGACGCTTGGGGAATCAAGGTTACCAATGTCGAAATCAAGCATGTCGACATCAACGAATCGATGATCCGGGCGATCGCCGCCCAGGCCGAGGCCGAGCGCGAACGACGCGCCAAGGTGATTCACGCCGACGGGGAAAAGCAGGCCGCGCAGACCTTGCTCGAAGCCGCGCAGATGCTTGCCCGCCAACCCGAGGCGATGCAGCTGCGCTACCTGCAGATCCTGACTCAGATCGCTACGGATCGGACCTCGACGATCGTTTTTCCCGTGCCGATCGATTTGCTGAAAACCCTGGCACCTTCGTCGCGCACCGAAGCGGGCGAGCATCGGTAGGATTGGGAAAGCGCCCGATCTGCCGCGTGCCGAGCGCGCCACGCGGCCGGGGGCGACCGTACAATTCGGGCATGTTGTCGCAATCGACTCGACGAGTGTTCCAGTGCTTGTGCGGCCGTTGCGGCCGGTGGCCGCAACCGGGCTCACGGTGGCCGGGCGCTACGGTCCGACAGCCAGGGGGAAGCCGGGCGAAGCGCGCGCCCGGGACGGGCGCTGCGTTTCTTGCCGGCGTCGTAAGCGTCATCCTGCTCGCCGGCTGCGCGGGAATGCCGCGCAAGGAATCGCCCTTTCCACAGCACCCGGACGCCGCGCCGCCGGGATTTCCCGCGACGGTGCGTTGGGTCGGCGAAACGACCTGGAGCGATTTCGTGCGCGCAGCGTCGGCAAAGTTGGCCGGTGCAAGACGGGCCGGCGACGGCGGTCCGGTCAACATCCTGGTGCTCTCCGGGGGAGGCAGCGGCGCGGCGTTCGGCGCCGGCGTCCTGATCGGGTGGAGCGGAACCGGCACGCGCCCCCCGTTTCAAATCGTGACCGGCGTGAGCGGCGGGGCGCTGATTGCGCCGTTGGCATTTCTCGGGCCGAGATGGGACGGCGAGTTGCAGAAGGCGTTCTCCGGGAGAAGCTCGCGCGGACTCATGCAGACCCGCAGCCTGGGGTGGCTCGGTTCCTTGTTCAGCATCAGCGCCTTTCGGGGAAAGCCGCTCGAAGACCTGGTCAACGGGTTCGTGACAGATGATCTGTTGCGGGCCGTGGCGGCAGAAGCGGAAAAAGGGCGCCTGCTGCTGGTCGCGACGACCGACCTGGATACGGAGCAACTGGTGGTCTGGGATATGGGAGCCATCGCGGCACACGGCGGCGCAGCAGCGCGCCAGCTATTCCGGGACGTGCTGGTGGCGTCGGCCAGCGTCCCCGGGGTGTTTCCTCCCGTCCTGATCCGGGTCGGGGCGGCGAGCAAGACGTTCGATGAAATGCACGTCGACGGCGGCACGACGACGCCGTTTCTGTTTGCGCCGGAGGTCGTTTCGATCATGCCCGTGACACTTTCTTCCCTGCACGGCGGCAACATCTATGTGATCGTCAACGGCCAGCTCCGCGATGCCGACGAGACGACGCCGGTACGGACGGTCTCGATCCTCAAGCGCAGCGTCGCCGCGGGGCTGAACAGCGATGTCCGCGCGCGGGTGGAGCTTGCATACACCTTTGCGCAGAAGCAGGCGATGCGGCTGCACATCACCGAAGTCCCGGTGGACTACCCGCTGCCTTCTCCGCTGGACATGAACCCGTCGAGCATGCGGGCGTTGTTCGAATATGGTGAGCGGTGCGCCGCCGACAGACAGATTTGGTCCGACGCGGTTGACGTCCTCGATGTCGTCGCGCAGCAAGGCGCGCCGCCACCCAACGGTTTCGCGCCTTGCCCGGCCGATGAGATCGTCCTCGCAGGCCGGGCCACCCAAGCCCGAAAGCCGCCGGCTGCGCGCCATTCCATCGATCCTTGATGCGTGACGAACGTCACAGACATCGCCATCCGAAGATGCTGCAGTAGCACGGTGAACCCCGCCCGATGTCCCGCGGGGTTCGATCCTGGGGAGTCCGGTGCCGACATGCAGGCGCTTCCTGATCGACGGCTGCATCGAGGCGTGCAAGCGAGGGCGACGCGGTCGGCGTCGGCTTGGAGATCGAGGAGCAAACTCCGCGGCAAATATCCGCGGCATTACGCAGCCATCAACACCCTTGCCGGGTGTGTAGAGGACTTCCACCTCCCAGTACGTGCGCCCTGCCGGGCGCACTATAAAAAACGGCGAACCGCGCGGTTCGCCGAACCACACCTCCCGATGGCATCGGGAGGTGTTGGAGGATCCGGGTCGACAGGCCAATCAGCCGGACTAGACTGTCTGTTCCGCCGGGGCGGGAACCTCGGCCCGCGCATTCGGTTGGGCCAGTGCGCGCAGCACCAGGGCGATTCCGGCCGTGATGACCGTCAATTCAATTCCGGAGATGATCGTCTGGGCGCGATGGGCAGCGTCGTCGAAGGCGAGAAATGCCGCCGGCACGATCAGAAGCGGCACCGCCATCAGGCTAAACGACAGGATGCCCAGGAATCCGGGTCGGTTGGGGTTGGAAGCGTGGTTTGACATGGTTGGCTCCATCGGGTTGGTTTGGCAATCGGGAGTTCGCGATTCGTTGTGAACTCGACATGGCCACAGTGTGTTCGCACGCGATGAACCATCGCTGAACCGCGCATTCAGGAATTGTTCATTGATGTAATGAGATCGTCACATACATGGATGAGAACAATAGGTGTCATCGTCCCAACTATTTTTAGAATTTTGGTTGTACTGATTGAACTGACGAAGAGACACCGACTGATCTTCTTCAATTACTGTTTTGTTACGATCGATCAGTCATGCTGCATCGAAGGCGGGGTGACAAAGGCCTTGGCAGCGCCGCGATCCGCCCGCTTCGAAGGCCGGCGGTGCTGCCGGCATTCAATGGCAGGTTTTCGGCGACGGCTTGCCCCAGAAATATCCCTGCCCCCAGGCGATGCCCGCGGATTGGGCGCAATCGCACATCGTCGGAGTTTCGATTCCCTCCGCGATGGTGATCATCCCCAAACCTTGGGCCAGATCAGCGATGCGACGCAGCGCAAGCTCGGATCGAACATCGCGCACGGCGGCCTGCACCAATCCCTTGTCGATTTTCAAGAACCGGATCGGCATCTGCAGCAGATGCGGGAACGCGCTGTTCTTGCCACCAAAGTCGTCCAGCGCGAGCTGAAATCCCAGATCGAGCAAGGGCGCCAGGGTGTGGCACAGACGCTGCGGACAGGCATCGAGGTTGCGCTCCGTGATTTCGAGGATCCAGGGAATTTCCTCGTCTTGAGACCAGGCGCGGGCGGCGGCCCAGCGACGGTGCTGCTCCGCAAGCTGGCGAACGCGCATGGGGTCACTCAGGAAGGCGCTCGAACCGTTGATGAAACGCTTGCCGCGATCGGCCGTGAAGGCGGTGGGCTCGGAGTGCGCGGCAAGCATGACCTGATTGGAGACCTCGCTGTCGAGATGGACCTCGAATGCCATTTCGGCGGCCAGATCGATGAACGCGTCGGCCGACAGAAGGTCTCCGGCCGGATCGAGTATCCGAGCCAGGGCCTCGTGGCCGACGACGTGCTCATCGCGCAACCGGACGATCGGCTGGTAGGCCACGCGCACGCGGCGCTCCCGCAACGCCCAGGGAAACAGGGATTGAGTGAATCCCGCGGCCGCGGTGGCGTCGACCAGGGTCGACCGCGGGCCGGGGCGGGAATCGACTGCGTGGCGGATGGGTTGGGCGGCGGACGCGAGCATGGTTTTGCGTTCCTGTCGTCGGGCGGCGCGCCACGTTGCCGGAAGGGCAGGCCGTCGGGTTGCGCCCGGATTGGGGTTGCGGGGAAAATCAGAAACATGGGAAAAATTACCACGCAACACGGCTTTTTGTTATCCTCCAAACATGGGACGTCCGCCGCGCCAGATCGTCAGTCTCGCCGCCCCCGCGCAACCGGCGCCGGCGGCCGATGACGCGTTGCGTGCGGCGGCCGTCGTATTGGGGCCGGTGCTGCGCATGTTGT
>JAJYBQ010000128.1 GCA_021778935.1 Pseudomonadota bacterium
GCGATCCTGCGTGCGGCGGGGCTGGGCGCGTGCAGCCACACGGTGGGCTCGGTCGACGCCCAGCCGCGCGTGGAAGCGCGTTGCGATGCGCAGGTGCTGGTTTCGCATCCGTTGCGCGATCTGCTGCGCGCGTGGTACGAAGTGTCGTGGTCGATCGCGCGACTGCGCGACAACCCGGATTGCGCCGATGCGGAATTCGAGCGTCTGGGCACCGAGGCCGACGCCGGCCTGTCGCTGCATTGCACCTTCGACCCGGGCGAGAACGTCGCTGCGCCCGCCATCGTCGGCGGCGCGCGTCCGCGCGTCGTGGTGCTGCGCGAGCAGGGCGTCAACAGCCATTACGAGATGGCCGCAGCCTTCGACCGCGCCGGCTTCGAGGCGGTCGACGTCCACATGCGCGACCTGATGGACGGCCGCGCGCAGCTTGCCTCGTTCCGGGGCCTGGCGGCGGGCGGAGGGTTTTCCTACGGCGACGTGCTGGGCGCGGGCGGCGGCTGGGCCAAGACCATCCTGTACCACCCGGAACTGGCTGAACAGTTCGCCGCCTTCTTTGCGCGGCCCGACACCTTCGGCCTGGGCATCTGCAACGGCTGCCAGATGATGAGCCAGCTGCGCGGCATGATCCCCGGCGCCGGGCACTGGCCCGATTTCGTGCGCAACACGTCCGAGCAGTTCGAGGCGCGCTTGGTGCAGGTGGAAATTCCGCAGTCGCCGTCGCTCTTCCTGGGCGGCATGGCGGGGAGCCGCATCCCGGTGGTGAATTCGCACGGCGAGGGGCGGGCATCCTTCGCGTCGACCGATGCCCGCGCGGCGGTGCCGGTCGCGTTGCGCTATGTCGATGGTCAGGGGGCGGCAACCGAGCGCTATCCCGACAATCCCAACGGCTCGCCGGAGGGAATCTGCGGCGTCACCACCGAGGACGGGCGCTTCACGATCGTCATGCCGCATCCGGAACGGGTGCGGCGCACCGTGCAGATGTCGTGGCAGCCGCCGGGGCTGGGCGACGATTCGCCGTGGATGCGGATGTTCCGCAACGCGCGGCGCTGGGTGGGGTAGACGTCAGTTCGGCTGCAGCAAACCCCACGCGATCATGGCCAGCGCGACGAGGGTGAGCAGGCCGGGGACGCCGAGTCGCCGCAGCGTCGAGCGGAAGAAGGCGCGTACGCCCGACGCGCCCTGTTCGGCGCCGAACTCGAAGCGCAGCAGGCCCTCGCCGCGGTTCTTGCGTTCATGCAGGCGGTTGCAGGCGTCGATGCACTCGCCGCAGTCGATGCATCGGTCGACGGGCCGGATGTTGGTGGGCGTGATGCCGGTCACGCACATCGTGGTGCAGTAGTTGCAGCGCGTGCACTCTGCCGAACGCGCTGCGTCGTAGTGGACGTGCAGCGCATCCTTGGTGCGGAACAGCAACTGGCCGTAGCGGTACGGGCAGAGGAAGTTGCACCAGAAGTGGCGGAAGACGGCGGCGTCGACGAGGACCGCCACGACGGAGACGAAGTACAGCCGGTGCATGAACTGGGCGAACTGCGGGTCGGCATGCAGCGTGATCAGCGACCAGATCTCGTCGGGCGGAACGAAGTAGAAGAGCGGTATGACGCCCAGCACCAGGGAGATGCCGAGCAGGCTCGCGCTCAGCACGGTCCAGTTCAGCGCCTTGTTCTTCGAGGGGGCGACGATCAGCCCTTCGCTCTCGACGTCGACGTTGGCGCGGTGGCCGAGAAACCGGTGGGTGAGCACGTTGGCCCATTCCGCGACCGAATTCTGCGGACACAGCCAACCGCACCAGACCGTGCCGATGGTGGTGTAGGTCACCAGCGGCGCGGCGGCGAGGAACAGCGCGAGGCCGAGGATCACCGGGAAGTTGCGCAGGGTGACCGGATGGTCGAACAGCATCAGGCTCGCCGTCGTGAGGTCGATGCGAAAGATGCCCAGCACCGGAATCAGCGCAAGCGCGATCAGCGCCGCAATCTGGCTCAGCCGCCGCATGCCGTGATATTGCGGCGCGTTCATGGCCGGGATTCCGGCGGCGGTGCTTCGGGCGTCTGTGCCTCGGCCACGGGAAGGGGCTGCGCCGCGGCAAGCACCGTGCGCAGTTCCTCATCCGCGAGGGTTTCCTTTTCCAGCAGGCGCTGTGCGCCGCTGCGCAGCAGCGCCATGTTGCGGGTCAGGATGGCGCGGGCTTTGGCCAGGGCCTCCTCGACCAGCGCATGGGTGGCGTGGTCGATGGCACGCGCGGTCTGCTCGGAGTACTCGCGCCGCTGTGCGGGAATGGCATCCGAGCTCAGGAACTGCTGCGTGTCCCGTTCGAAGACCAGCGGGCCGAGGGCTTCGTCCATGCCGTAGCGTACGACGATGCTGTGGGCGATGTCCGTGACCTTGATCAGATCATCGGCGGCGCCGGTGGACACCTCGTCGAATACCAGCTGTTCGGCGACGCGCCCGCCCAGCAGCACGGCCATCTTGTCTTCGAGTTCCGCCCGCGTCATCAGGTAGCGATCCTCGGTGGGACGCTGGATGGTGTAGCCCAGCGCGCCGATGCCGCGGGGAATGATCGAGATCTTCTGCACCGCATCCTGCCCCGGCAGGGATGCCGCCACCAGCGCATGGCCCATCTCGTGGTGCGCGACGAACGCGCGCTCCTTGGGGTTGAGCAGGCGCGAGCGCTTTTCCAGGCCGGCGACGATGCGCTCGATCGCGCTCGTGAAGTCGTCCTCTTCGACCTTCTCGTGATCGCGCCGGGTGGCCTGCAGCGCCGCTTCATTGACCAGGTTGGCGAGGTCCGCCCCCGAGAATCCCGGCGTGAGCGCGGCGATCTTGTCGAGGTCGACGCCCGTCGCGATCGTGACCTTTCGGGTATGGACGCGCAGGATCTGCAGGCGGCCGCTGCGGTCCGGCCGATCGACCAGCACCTGACGGTCGAAGCGGCCGGCGCGCAGCAGGGCGGGATCGAGGATTTCCGGGCGGTTGGTGGCTGCGAGCAGCACGAGGCCCGCGCTCGAGTCGAAGCCGTCGAGTTCCGCGAGCAGCTGGTTGAGCGTCTGTTCCTTCTCGTCGTGGCCGCCCAGGCCATAGGCGCCGCGGGCGCGCCCCAGCGCGTCGATCTCGTCGATGAAGATGATGGCCGGCGCCTTCTTGCGCGCTTCCTCGAAGAGATCGCGCACGCGGGCGGCGCCCACGCCGACGAACATCTCGACGAATTCCGAGCCGTTGATGGAGAAGAAGGCCACGCCCGCTTCGCCCGCCACCGCGCGGGCGAGCAGCGTCTTGCCGGTGCCGGGGGGGCCGACGAGCAGCACGCCCTTGGGGATCTTGGCCCCGAGGCGCCCGTAGCGGCCGGCGTCCTTCAGGAACCCGACGATTTCGCGGAGCTCCTCCTTGGCCTCGTCGACGCCGGCGACGTCTTCGAACGTCACCTTGACGTCGGTTTCGACGTAGACCTTGGCCTTGCTCTTGCCGATCGCGAGCAGCCCGGTGCCGAGGTCGCCGGCGCGGTCCTGCAGGCGGCGCATCAACAGCAGCCAGATGCCGAAAAAAATTGCCGTCGGAATGAGCCAGCGCATGAGTTCGCGAAAGAAGCCGCTGTCGACGACGCCGCGGAATTGGACGTTGTATTGCGCCAGATCATTGGCGAGCGCCGGATCCACCCGCGTGGTGACGAAGTTCTTGCGCCCGTTGGCGAGGGGCGCGCGCAGGGACCCTTCGATATAGTCGCGGGTGATGGCGATGTCGCCGACATTGCCCTTCTTCAACTGGGCGAGGAAGGCGCTGTAGGCCATGGGCTCGGTGTTGCGGTACTGCAGCCACGCGTCGTGCAGAAACACCACGCCGAGCAGGGCGAAGATCAGATACGCCAAGTTGAAGGAAGTCTTCTTTTCCATCGCTCCGGCTACGCTTTCGCAAAAGGATCCGAGGTCGTTCCGCGATCCGATTCTCCCACACCGTTTCGAAATCGGGATGATGAGACCCGTTCGCCGGCAGTGCGTCGCCGACGAACGGGTCTTGTTGCTCCGCTGGTCAATGGCGGGCCAGTCGGTGTACCGTATGTCCGGGTCCGACTCGAATGGGAGGAAAAGCGATGAATCGGATTTGGGTGATGGTTGCGAACTCCATGCAGGCGCGTTGTTTCGAACAGGGCCGGGCGACCGGTACGGCGCTGGAGCCCTTGGCCACGTTTTCCTGTCCGCAGGGGCGCAGCAAGGGATCGGATCTGACCGCCGACCGGTCCGGGCACGAGGAAATGGGACACGGCCGCGGGAGTTCCAGTTACGGGCCGCGGTTGGACGCGCGTGCCAAGGTGCGGGAGGAATTCGCGCGCGATCTGGCGCACTTCCTCAACGCCGGGATCGCCGCGCACCGGTGCAACGGGCTGATCGTGCTGGCGGCGCCGCCGTTCCTCGGCCGTATCAAATTGCACCTGAGTCGCCCGGCATCCAGGGTGCTCGCGGCGGCGATCGGGCGCAATCTCGTCGACCTCGACGATGCGACTCTGGTGCGGCGGATCCGCGACGAGGTTCCGCGCGCGACATGGTTGCACTGACGACGGCCGGGAAACGGGCCGCGACGCGGGTCGTGACCCGGGTCACGACCCGCGTCCCGCAAGCCCCGTTCCCGCCCCTGCGGCGCGGAGCGGGAACGGGATGAACGGCAGCGCGGTGGGCGAGCGCTTGCGGGGCAGTCCTGCCCGGGTCACGCTCATCGGCGCTCCGACCGACGTCGGGGCCGGGCTGCGCGGCGCATCGATGGGGCCGGAGGCCTTGCGGGTTGCGGGCATCGCAGCGGCTCTGCGGAAGCAGGGCGTGGATCTCGACGATCGGGGCAATCTTGCCGGCCCCGGAAATCCGCAAGCTGCGCCGGTCGGCGGGATCCGTCATCGCAGCGAGGTCGCGCAGTGGAACCGGGCGGTATTCGAGGCTACGCAGGGCGTGCTGCAGGCGGGGCGGATCCCCATCCTGCTCGGCGGTGACCACAGCCTCGCGATCGGTTCGATCAGCGCCGTCGCGCGCCATTGCCGCGAAGCGCGGCGCGACCTGCGCGTGCTCTGGCTCGACGCCCATGCCGACGTGAACACCGAGGTCCATACGCCGACCGGCAACCTGCACGGCATGCCGGTGGCCTGCCTCTGCGGCAGCGGTCCGGACGAGCTGATCCGCCTCGCCGGCACCGTGCCGGCGCTGGAAGCCGACCGGATCCGGCAGATCGGCGTCCGCAGCGTCGATGCCGGCGAGCGCCCCCGGCTGCGCGAACTGGCCATGCAGGTCTACGACATGCGCGCGATCGACGAGTCCGGGATGCGGGCGTGCATGGAACGGGCGCTTGCCGGCGTCAATCCGGATACCCACCTTCACGTTAGTCTGGATGTCGATTTCCTGGATCCCGACATGGCGCCGGGGGTGGCGACGCCGGTGCGCGGCGGGCCGACCTACCGGGAGGCGCAGTTGTGCATGGAAATGATCGCGGACGCGGGGTGCCTGCGGTCGCTCGATATCGTGGAATTGAATCCCGCACGCGATGTCCGGAACCGGACCGCCACCCTGGTGGTCGAACTGCTGGAATCGCTGTTCGGAAAAAGCACGCTGATGAAGGGGTAGGTCGCGTTACAAGCGGAAACGCAATGGCCTGTGCGGGTGCCGGCGTCGTTCGCTAGTATTGGCAGAGGATTCACCGGGAAACCGGAAGAGGAGAGTGTGATGAAACGGATTTTGGGTGTGGTGGCTCTGGCCTTGCTCGCCAACGCGGCGGTGCTCGGGACGGCGCAGGCGGACGGCTGGCGCGGTGGCTGGGGCGGTGGCGATGGCTGGCGCGGCGGCTGGGGCGGTGGCGACGGCTGGCGCGGTGGCGAAGGCTGGGGCGGTGGCTGGGGCGGCGAAGGCATGGGCGCCGCAGTGGTGGGCGGCATGTTGGGCGGGATGATCGCGCAGGGCGTCGCCCCGCCGCCGGTCGTCGCGGCGCCGCCGGCGGTCATCGTGCCGCAACCGGCGTACGGATACGGATATGCGCCACCGGCGGTGGCCTATCCCGCGCCGCCGGCGTACGTGCAGCCCGCCTATCCGGCCCCCTATGGCTATGGGGGCGGCGGCTACTACTACGGCGGCGGCGACGACGATTGAGGGCGCGCGGCGGGAGCGCAGGCGCAGAGCCCCGGCTCCGGGGCTTTCAGGGAATGTGACGGAAGCGCGTGGTGACCACGAAACTCGTTCGTTTTGCCGCGCGAGGCGGCTTGTGCGCGGCTGCGGTTCTGGCGCTGGCTGCTTGCGGCAGCAACGATAACGGCTACGTCTGCGGCTACGACGCCTTCGGAGATCCGCTGTTCTGCTCGATCCCGACCACACCGAGTCCGCCGACCCAGCCGGCGCCGGTGGCTTCGACCGACACCTTCGATACCGCGGCGGCGATGACCAACGTCGCGACGCAGACGTTTTCCTATACGGTCAGCGGCTATGACAGTTCGGGCAACAGCTACACCGTCGTCTACGCCTCGACCCCGGGGGGGAGCGCGAGTTTCCAGACCGGAGCCGCAACCCCTGTTCCGGCGGTCACCGCCAACGTGACGGAGACGTTTTCGGAGAACGGCTCGTCGCCCTCGGTGACGACCACGACCAATTATTTCGATCCGTCGACCTACGCATTTCTCGGTTCGAGGAGCAATTACCTCGGCGGATATGAAGTCGTGGCGCCGACCCCGACGGTGTCGCCGGTTCCCGCGACCGCGACCGAAGGGCAGTCGACGTCGCTGTTTTCGGCGAATCTGTACCGCGATTCGACGATGACGGTCAACGACGGCACCCTGACGGAGACCTTCGCGCTCAACGCCGATACGGCGACGACGGCGCTGATGTGCTTCGACGATACGACGAGCCCGAACGCGTCGGGTACGACGGATGGCCTGGTCTCGGGGCAGACCTCCGTCTGCTATCGGATCAGCCCGGCAGGAACGATCCAGGGGATCGAACTGACGCAACCGGTCGCCGGCGTGGGACTGGTGACATTCTGGCAAACTTCATGAAGCATTTTTGCAAGCGGCAGCACTGGACCCACAGAACCGATAGGGAGGGGCGATGACGAACGACGAGTTGCGCGCGATTCTTACCGCAGACATCGAAAACGCGCGGAAGAAGATGCAGTTCTACCGCGAACACCATCTGGCCGAGGCGGCCCATTACGCCAGCAAACTGGCGGAAAACATCGAACTCGCATTGACGACGCTGCCAAGCGACGACGATCCGGAGATCGACTGAAGACCGGCACGCGCGATCCCGGAACGCA
>JAJYBQ010000129.1 GCA_021778935.1 Pseudomonadota bacterium
CCACCCTGGTGGTGAACAACATCCGCGGCATCCTCAAGACCTGCGCGGTCAAGGCGCCGGGCTTCGGCGACCGCCGCAAGGCCATGCTCGAAGACATCGCCATCCTGACGGGCGGCACGGTCATCGCCGAGGAAACCGGCATGAACCTGGAGAAGGCCACGCTGAAGGATCTGGGCCAGGCCAAGCGCATCGAGATCGGCAAGGAAGACACGACGATCATCGACGGCCATGGCGACGGCAAGAACATCGAGGCCCGCGTCAAGGCGATCCGCGCCCAGATCGAGGAAGCCACCAGCGACTACGACCGCGAGAAGCTCCAGGAGCGCGTCGCCAAGCTGGCCGGCGGCGTGGCGGTGATCCGCGTCGGTGCCGCGACCGAAGTCGAGATGAAGGAAAAGAAGGCCCGCGTCGAAGACGCGCTGCACGCAACTCGCGCTGCGGTGGAAGAGGGTGTGGTGGCGGGCGGCGGCGTCGCGCTGGTGCGCGCCAAGCAGGCCATCACCAACCTGCACGGCGACAACCCCGACCAGACCGCCGGCGTCAAGATCGTGCTGCGCGCGATCGAGGAGCCGCTGCGCCAGATCGTCGCCAATGCCGGCGAGGAACCCAGCGTCGTCGTCAACAAGGTCGCGGAAGGCAAGGGGAACTTCGGCTTCAACGCCCAGACCCACGCCTACGGCGACCTCGTCGAGATGGGCGTGCTCGACCCGACCAAGGTCACGCGCACCGCGCTGCTCAATGCGGCGTCGGTCGCCGGCCTGGTGCTGACCACCGATGCGGCGGTTGCCGAACTGGTCGAGGACAAGCCCAAGGGCGGCCCGGCCGGCGACATGGGCGGCATGGGTGGCATGGGCGGCATGGACATGGGGATGTAAGCGCGGCGGAAACCCCATCCTTGGAAAAACGCGGCCTTCGGGCCGCGTTTTTTTGGGGTGCCCGGACGGGCCGCGCCGGCGCCCGGAGATGGGGTGGCGCGCGCGATCCCGCGGTTTTCGCGCGCGGAAACCCACCGGGAACGATGGTGGGCAAAGCCATGGACTTGTCACAAAACGCTACGGTTTCGCGTACCGTCCGGTTCGGGAAGTTTCGCCAATTTTTCGGTAGATACGACTTCTGCCTTGATCTTCGTCAAATGTAAATCTAAATCGATCGCATTTGTCCTGTTCGTGGCGTGTCATTTTTGCAACAAATCCCAAAAATAAGGCGGGGTTTTGGTGCGAATTTTCCTCCATTTGGCGACAATTGCGGGGAAGCATTTTGGGCCGCGTGCCGGGTTGTCTGATCAGGCAGGTTTCGGGCGCGGAAGAGCCAGTTGCTGATGTCGGCCCGTACCGAGTGGGTTGAGAGTGGCCGGGCCGGCCAATTTTCTGAGGAGAAAAAACGCATGAAAGCAATGGTGAAAGTTTCGGTTGCGGCGGTTGCGCTGGCCTTCGGTGCCGCTGCGTACGCCGACGGCGTCACGATGTACGGCAACATCGATATCGGCGTGATGAGCGCGAGCAAGTCGTGCACGGCGACCAACGCGAATGGTTGCACCGCCGCGGGTTCCGTGGTCGGGCTGCAAGGTTCGCAGATGCAGGCCAACGACTTCGGCCTGAAGGGCAACGAGAGCCTGGGCAACGGCCTGACCGCCGGTTTCGATCTGGAAGGCGGCTTCAATCTCGCCAACGGCTCGCTGGGGGTTGCCGGCGGGAACAGCACGGCCGTTAACCCGGGCGCGGGCGGGGGCAGCCTCGGCTCGTATGCCGGCAGCATCTTCTCGCGTACTGCCGACGTCAGCCTGAGCGGCAACTGGGGTACGGTCGCGGCGGGGAATCAAGTGGATCCGGCGCTGATCGCTTCGGCCTCCACCGAGCCGCGTGGCCTGACCTACTCCCTGAGCATGCTGGATGCCTGGGTTCTGACCTCGGCCTTGAGCAATAGCACCGGTTCGAATTTCGCCAATACCCTGGCCACCGGCAGCGTGTTCGACAACAACTCGGTGAGCTACAGCTACAGCGCGAACGGCCTCTATGTCGGCGCCCTGTACGGCTTCGGCGGCATCGCGGGTTCGTCCTCCGCAGCGCAGCAGACCTCCATCGGCGCGTCGTACACCTACGACAACTTCGCCGTGTCGGGTAGCTTTGCGAAGAACAAGCAGGTCGGCCTGAATGCCGGCTCCGCCGTCGACGGCTCGCAAATCGCCGACTTCGGTCTGGGCTATACCTACGGCGCGTGGGCGTTCCGTGCGCAGTACGGCGAGTTCAAGGACTACGGCCTTGCGAACGCCGCCGGTACCGGTGGTGCGTTGGCAGACGACTTCAAGGTCTGGGGCATCGGCGTGGACTACAACACCAATGCCGCCAACAAGCTGAACCTGTCGTTCTACGACGGCAAGAACACCGCCAACGGCATTTCCAACAACAACAAGACCCAGGAAATCGCGTTCATGGACAACTACTCGCTGTCCAAGCGCACCACGGTCTACGGCCAGATCGCGTCCCTCAAGCTGGACCAGAACTCCGGTCTGATCGGTTCGGCGATGGGCGGCCTGTTCACGCCGGTCGGCGCCGTCGGCGTGTCGTCCGTCAACGGCAGCTCCTCCGAGCGCACGACTTACATCGGCGTCGGCATGACCCACTCGTTCTAAATCCGGCCTCGCCGGAAACCCGGGGTCTCGCACCCCGGTCGAAAAGCCCCGCCTCGGCTGGGCTTTTCGCATCCGCATTCCCCCGCTCCCGCCGAGTAGGATATGCACTGCGTTCCGGATTCCACGATTTCGCCCATGACGGGGGTCTGGCCCGGTTTCGAATGGCCCCTTTGTCCTCCCGCATGCCGGCGCTGGGGTTTACGGATAGACTAGACGCCATGAATCTGACGAACCAGTTCCTGATCGCCATGCCCGGCATGGAGGATCCCAACTTCGACCACACGGTCATCTACGTGTGCGAGCACAGCGAGCGCGGTGCAATGGGGGTCGTGATCAACCGGCCCACCGATCTCACGCTGGAGCGCCTGTTCGACAAGATCGACCTGCACCTGGAAATCGCGCCCTGGCGTGACGAACCGGTGCTGTACGGCGGTCCGGTGCAGACCGAGCGCGGCTTCGTGCTGCACGCGCCGCCGGGCGACTACGATTCGACGCTGGCCGTCGCGGATGGGATCGGCCTCACCACCTCCAAGGATGTGCTCGAAGCGGTAGCCGAAGGCGTCGGCCCGGAGCGGATGCTCGTGACCCTGGGCTACTCCGGCTGGGGCGCCGGGCAACTGGAAAAGGAACTGGCGAACAACGGCTGGTTGACGGTCGCGGCGGACCCGCACGTCATCTTCGACACCCCGCCTCAGGATCGTTTCGATGCCGCGCTCAAACTGCTCGGCGTCGATCCGATGAACCTGGCCGGGCAAGCCGGCCACGCTTGAGTGCGCGGGAAGCGGGTTTCGCGATGGCCGGACCGGCTGCTCCCCCGCTCCCGCGGAGGCGGGAACGGGCGGAGTGAGGGTGCCGGCAGCGCCGCGGCGCCGCGGGCGGACTGCCGGTCCGACGGCGCGTGCTGATGGGGGAAGGCGACATCGCGCTCGGTTTCGATTACGGCCTGCGTCGCATCGGTGTCGCGCTCGGCAACGGCCTGACGCGCGGCGCCCGGCCGCTGCGGATCCTCGAACGCAATCCGGTTGCGGCGTCCTGGACCGCGATCGCCGGCCTGATCGCCGAATGGCGTCCGGAAATCCTGGTCGTCGGCATTCCCCGCCATCCCGACGGTACCGCCCATGAGATGACCGAACGCTGCGAGCGTTTCGTCCGCCAGCTCGAAGGCCGCTTCCGGCTGCCGGTGAAACGGGTCGATGAGCGGTACACTTCCGCCGTGCTGGAGGGGGGCGGACCGCGGGACGACGAAGCCGCGGCGCTGATCCTGCAGCAGTGGTTTGACGAGCACCCTCACCTCGGCCCTCGCCCGCAAGCGGGAGAGGGGAAAGCATAAGAACATGCTGGATCTCGACGCGGAATCGATCTACTTCGAACTCCTGCGCCGCGTGCGCGAGCGCATCGGCGACGTGTCGCTACTGCTCGTCGGGGTGCACACCGGCGGCGTGTGGCTGGCGGAACGCCTGCGCACCGATCTCGGCGTCGACGCCGAGATCGGCCTGCTCGACGTCTCGTTCTACCGCGACGATTTCCACAGCGCCGGTCTGAGCCACGGTGTGCGGCCTTCGCACATCCCCTTCGAGGTCAATGGCGCGACGATTCTGCTCGTCGACGATGTGCTCAATACCGGGCGCACGGTGCGCGCGGCGATGAACGAACTCTTCGATTACGGCCGGCCGGCGCGCATCGAGCTTGCCGTGCTGATCGATCGCGGCGGGCGGGAGCTGCCGATCTCCACGCCGCTCGTCGGCCGCACCCTGGAGGTGCCGGCGGAGGTGAGCGTGGTGCTGTCGCGCGATGCCGACAGTCGTCTGCACCTGACGCTGGAGCAGCGCGCGTCGGAGGATGTCGCGGCCGCCGGGGAAGGTGCGTAGTCGCGTGGACCCCATCCTGCGCAATCCGCAGCTCGACGCCGACGGCGATCTGCATCATCTTCTTTCCATCGAAGAACTCCCCCGCGAGATCATCGAGCGCATCCTCGCCACCGCCGACGGCTTCCTCGGCGTTGGTACGCGCGAGGTGAAGAGCGTGCCGCTGCTGCGCGGCCGCTCGGTGTTCAACCTGTTTTTCGAAAATTCCACCCGCACGCGCACGACCTTCGAGATCGCCGCCAAGCGGCTGAGTGCGGACGTCTACAACCTCAATATCGCCGCATCGAGCACTTCCAAGGGCGAATCGCTGCTCGATACCATCGACAATCTCACGGCGATGCAGGCCGACATCTTCGTCGTGCGCCATTCGCAGGGCGGTGCACCCTACCTCATTGCGCGCCATCTGGCGCCGCACGTGCACGTCGTGAATGCGGGCGACGGGCGCCACGCCCACCCGACCCAGGCGCTGCTCGATCTCTACACGATCCGTCACTACAAAGGGCGGTTCGAGGACCTCACCGTTGCGATCGTCGGCGACGTGCTCCACTCGCGCGTGGCGCGCTCGGACATCCATGGCCTGCTGGCGATGGGCGTGCGGGAACTGCGCGTCGTGGGGCCGCTCACCCTGCTGCCGACCGGGCTCGAGGGTCTCGGCGTGCAGGTGCATACCCGGCTCGAGGACGGAATCCGCAACGCCGACGTGATCATCACGTTGCGCCTGCAGAACGAGCGCATGCGCGGCGCGTTGCTGCCCAGCGCCCAGGAGTATTTCCGCAACTACGGCCTGACGCCGCTGGCGTTGCGCCACGCCAAGCCGGACTGCATCGTCATGCACCCGGGACCGATGAATCGTGGCATCGAGATCGATTCGGCCGTCGCCGACGGACCGCACAGCGTGATCCTGCCGCAAGTCAGTTTCGGAATCGCGGTGCGGATGGCGGTGCTCTCGATGGTTGCCTCGTCGCAACGAAAATCATCATGACCGCCTCCATCACCATCGAACACGGCCGCGTCATCGATCCCGCCGGCGGCTTCGACGCCGTCGCCGACGTCCATCTTGCCGATGGCCGGGTCGCCGCCATCGGCTCGGCGCCGCCGGGTTTCACGCCGCAGCGGCGGATCGATGCCGCAGGTTGCGTCGTCGTTCCCGGCCTCGTCGATCTCTGCGCCCGCATGCGCGAACCCGGCGCGGAGGGCGCGCTGCGCGGCGAAATGCGCGCGGCGCTCGCGGGCGGCGTCACCGGGGTGGTGTGTCCGCCCGACACCGATCCGCCGCTCGACGAACCGGGCCTCGTCCGCATGTTACGGCAGCGTTCGCGCGAGGCGGCGGGCGCGCGCCTGTACCCGCTGGGCGCGCTCACCGCCGGGCTCGAGGGTGGGACGCTGGCCGAAATGCACACCTTGGCCGAGGTGGGCTGCGTGGCGTTTGCGCAGACCGGTGCGCTACCCGAGAACCACGGCACCCTGCTGCAGGCGCTGCGGTATGCCCGCACCTTCGATCTGGCGGTCTGGCTTGCGCCCGTCGACGCCACCCTGCTGGGCGAGGGCGTTGCGGGCGAGGGCGCATTCGCCGCACGCCTGGGCTTGCCGGGTGTCTGCGTCGCCGCCGAGACGGTCGCCCTGCATACCATCTTCGAATTGCAGCGCATGAGCGGCGCGCGCGTCCATATCTGCCGCCTGTCGTCCGCGCAGGGCGTGGAACTCGTGCGCGCGGCCAAGCGCGAAGGCCTGCCCGTGAGCGCCGACGTCTCGGTCCATCACGTGCACTGCATCGATCGCGACATCGGCTATTTCGATACGCGCTTCCGCCTGGATCCGCCGCTGCGCTCGGCCGGGGACCAGGAGGCGATTCGCCTCGGCCTGGCCGACGGCACGATCGATGCGATCTGTTCCGATCATGCGCCGGTGTCGGTCGACAGCAAGTTGTTGCCGTTCGGCGAAGCCGCCCCCGGCGCCACCGGCCTGGAGACGCTCCTGCCGCTGGTGCTGCGCTGGGCGCATTCGGCGCAGTTGCCGCTGCGGCGTGCCCTGGCGGCGGTGACCTGCGCCCCGGCGCGCATATTGCGCGAGGACACCGGCGTGCTGGAAGTGGGCCGCAAGGCGGACATCGTGGTGTTCGATCCCGATGCCGAATGGACGGTGGGCGCCGACACCTTGCTGAGCAGCGGCAAGAACTCGCCGTTTTCCGGACAGTCCCTGCGGGGCCGCGTGCGATACACGGTGGTGGGCGGAGACGTGCGGTTCGAGCGGGGGGAGAATGCCCCCTCTCCCGCCTGAGCGGGAGATGGCGGGGCGACGAGTGGGATCCGGCGTCCAGACCGGAAGACCCCCTCTCCCGCTCAAGCGGGAGAGGGCGGGGGTGAGGGTGGCGCCATGGTTCCTGCGCGTCCCGGTGGCGACGATCTTTCTTGTCCTGCATCTCCTCTGGGGGATGGCGGCGGTGTTCCTGGTGTTCCCCGTCTTGCCGCCGCGGGCGCGCGACGCGATGGTCCGGCTCTGGTCCCGCCTGCTGCTCGTCATGGTCGGCGTGCGCGTGCAGCCGCGCGGTATCCCGCCGTCGTACGGCGGTGCCCCGGCAGGTGCGCTGCTCGTCCTGAACCATGTTTCCTGGCTCGATGTGTTCGTCGTGGCGGCGCTGTGCCCGGCGCGTTTCGTCGCCAAGGCGGACGTTGCGCGCTGGCCCGCGTTGGGGCGTTTCGCCCAGGCGGTGGGCACGCTGTTCGTCG
>JAJYBQ010000130.1 GCA_021778935.1 Pseudomonadota bacterium
CAGGCGCACCGCGCCGCGCGCGTGGTGCACGATGATCGCCAGTCGCAGCGCGAGCAGACGGCCGGCACGCACCGGGTCGGCCAGCATGTCGAGCACCTTGCGCAGATTGCCCCGCTGTCCGAGCACCAGCTCCGCGATCCGCTCCTGATCGGAGGTCGAGAATCCCGGCAGGTCGCCGTTGCGGATCAGGTACGCGGAGTGTTTGTGATAGTCGCTATGCGATACCGCGAAGCCGATTTCGTGCAGTTGGCAGGCGAAGCGCAGGACCCGCTTGTCATCCTCCGATGCGCCGGGGAGGAGCACGCGATGAAACCTCGCCGCCGTGCCGGAGACCAGGCCAGCCAGCTTGCGATCGACGCCGAAGCGTTCCTGCCAGCGCAGCACGGTGGCATCGCGCACGTCATGGTGTTCGTGCCGCCCGAGCAGGTCGTAGAGCAGCCCGGCGCGCAGCGCTCCCCGGGCCGGCCGCATCTCGCCGATCCCGAAGGTATCGAACACCGCCGACAGGGTTGCCACGCCGCCCGCCAACACCTCCGCGCGCTCGGTCTTGATGCCGTCGAACCGTACCTGGCCGACCTCGCCGAGCCCGATCAGCAGCTCGCGGAGTTCCTGCAGGCCGCGCGGCGTGATCACGCCATCGGCCCAGCCGCGATTGCGCAAGATGAGCGACGCGGCGCCGATCGTCCCGCTCGATCCGAACGCCTCATCCCAGCCGAAGCGCCGGTAGGCGGCCTGCGCCTCTTCCAGTTCGGCCGCGCAGGCCACTTGCGCGCGGCGCATGGTGTCGCGATCGATGCGCCCCGCCGGAAAAAACCGCAGCGTCGCGTCGACGCAGCCGATCTTGAATGACTCCGCGTAGGTGGGGTCGGTGCCCTGACCGACGATCACTTCGGTGGACGCGCCGCCGATATCGACCACCAGCCGCCGCTTGCGCGACGGCGGCAGCGTGCGGGCGCAGCCCTCGAACACCAGCCGCGCTTCTTCGCGGCCCGAGATGATCTCGATGGGATGGCCGAGGACCCGCTCCGCGCGGACAAGGAACTCGTCCGCATTGGTCGCCTGCCGCAGCGTCTGGGTGCCGACCGCGCGCACCTGCACCGCACCGATTCCGCGCAGACGCTCGTTCATCCGCGCCAGGCAGACGCATGCGGCGTCGATCGCGGCGCGGCTCAGTCGGCCGTCGGAGCCGATCCCGGCGGCGAGGCGGACCGTTTCCTTCCAGTATCCGCTGCGCTCCATGTGCGGCCCCGTCGACCGGGCGATTTCCAGGCGGAAGCTGTTTGAGCCCAGGTCGATCGCCGCCAGCAGCATGCTCATTTCGCGCCGATCACTCTGCGCCGACCAGGGCGCGCGCGAAATCGGCGGCCACGAACGGCTGCAGGTCGTCCAGCGATTCGCCCACACCGAGGAAGAAGATCGGGATCGGGTTGCCGGCACGCTCACTCGCCAGCGCCGCGATGATGCCGCCCTTGGCTGTGCCGTCGAGTTTGGTGACGATCAATCCGGTCACGCCGACGGCGGCGTCGAACGCCCGTACCTGCGCCAAGGCGTTCTGCCCGTTGGTGCCGTCGACGACCAGCAGCACTTCGTGGGGGGCGTTCTCGTGGCTTTTGGTGATCGCCCGCTTGATGCGCTTGAGTTCTTCCATCAGGTGGGTCTGCGTCGGCAGGCGTCCGGCCGTGTCGGCGAGGAGCACGTCGCGGTTGCGCGCCCGCGCGGCGCTCACCGCATCGAACACGACCGCGGCCGGATCGCTGCCGGTGTGCGAGATGACCTCCACGCCGTTGCGCTCGCCCCAGACGGCCAATTGTTCGCGGGCCGCGGCGCGGAAGGTGTCCCCGGCGGCGAGCAGCACGGTCTTGCCGTGGTCCGCCAGCCAGTGCGCCAGCTTGCCGATCGTGGTCGTCTTGCCGGAGCCGTTGACCCCCGCGATCATGACGACGAACGGTTTGTCCGCGTCGAGTCGCCACACGCGCTCGCAGGGCTGGAGCAGCGTCGTCAGGTTCGTGAGCAGGATCTCGCGCACGGTCTGGACATCGCGCGCGCCGGCCTTGCGCGCGTCGGCGCGCACGCGTTCGATCAGGGCGCTGGTCGCCGACATGCCGACATCGGCGGCAATCAGTGCCGTTTCGAGTTCTTCGAACCAGTTATCGTCGATCTGGCTACCGGAAAAAACCGCCGCAATCTGTTCGCGCGTGCGCGTCAGCGTGGATCGCAAGCGGCCAAGCCAACTCGTTTTCTGGGGAGCGGACATTTCTGCAATGATTCGGGGTGAATGGGCCTGCCGCGTGCGAGTGTATCCCGGATGATGGCCCGGCCCGGGTTCCGGCGCGACGGTTCCGCGCGCCTTTGTCGCATCCTGCACGAAGACATGCCGCCTTTTCCCAAGAAGCGAACGGCCGGCCCGGCGGACAAGCCCGGGCGTATCCGCATCATCGGCGGCAGGTACCGCCGCACCCCGATTCCGGTCCCGGACATTCCGGGGCTGCGTCCGACTCCCGATCGCGTGCGCGAAACCGTGTTCAACTGGTTGCGGCACTTGGTGGGGGGCGACTTCGCGGGCATCCGCGCAGTGGACTGCTTCGCCGGCAGCGGCGCGCTGGGCTTCGAAATGGCGTCGCGGGGCGCGAGCCGGGTCGTGCTGGTGGAAAGGAACGCCCGGGCGGCGGAAGCACTGCGGGAGCTGCAGCGTAAGCTCGGCGCCGGCAACGTCGAAGTGGTTGGGGCGGACTGGAAGCGGGCGGCCGCCCGCTTCGCCCCCGCGTCCTTCGACGTCGCGTTTCTCGACCCTCCGTTCGCGGCGGGCCTGCTGCCGCAGGCGCTGGATGCGGTGATGCCGCTGCTGGCCTCCGGCGGGATCGTCTATGCGGAAGCCGCCGATCCGATCACGGCCGAGGACGTGCAGCATTTCGGCCTGGATCTCGTGCGCGCCGACCGGGCGGGGCTGGTGCACTACCATTTGCTGCGGCGCCACACCTCCTGAAATAATGCGGACGGAGCATCCCGACATGGTCACCGCCGTTTATCCCGGAACATTCGACCCGCTCACGCGCGGCCACGAGGACATCGTGCGCCGCGCGGCCGGGTTGTTCGATCGCGTTGTCGTCGGGATCGCCGACAGTCGTGGCAAGCACCCGGTCTTCACCCTCGATGAGCGGGTCGCGATCGCCCGCGAAGTTCTCGACTCGTACGCCAACGTCGAGGTCTTCGGCTTCCATGGCCTGCTGCGCGACTTTGCCCGTGCGCGCCACGCCCGGGTGATCATCCGCGGCCTGCGCGCGGTTTCCGATTTCGACTACGAATTTCAGATGGCGGGCATGAACCGCCACCTTCTGCCCGAGGTCGAAACGATCTTTCTCACACCGTCCGACCAGTACCAGTTCGTTTCCGGCAGCATCGTGCGCGAGATCGCGACGCTGGGCGGCGACGTGAGCCAGTTCGTTTGCCCCTCGGTCGAGCGCCGGCTCAAGGAAAAGCTCGGCCGACCGAACTCCGATTCCTGACTTTCGATCCGCCGGCCTGCCACCGTGGCACTCATCATCACCGAGGACTGCATCAACTGCGACGTCTGCGAGCCGGTCTGCCCCAACGGCGCGATCCGGCCCGGGGAGTCCATTTACGTCATCGACCCGGATCGCTGCACCGAGTGCGCCGGTCATTTCGACGAACCGCAGTGCCAGGCGATCTGTCCCGTCGCCTGCATCCCGAACGATCCGAACCGATGGGAGACGCGGGAGCAACTGCTGGCGAAGTTCGAGCGCTTGCAGCGCATCGCGGCAACCCCCGGCTGTGACTAGCCGCGCGGCGGAGCCTCGGTCCGCGTGCCCCGCTGCGCCCGATCGCGCACCGATCGCGCACCCATCGGGCCACTGCCGCGACCGTTTCCCAAGAATCGAAGGCATCGATGCCCTGCGCGGCTTCGCGCTCTTCGGCATCTTCCAGGTCAACATCCAGGGATTCGCGTGGGGTGCCGCCGATCCCCTGGGTTATCTGAACCCTCCCGTCGGCACCTTCGACATCGCGCTCCGCTTCGTGCAGGCGGCCTTCTTCGAAGGCAAGTTCTACCCGATCTTCGCGTTCCTGTTCGGCGCCGGTCTGGCGATGCAGACCCGCAAGTTCCGGCACATGGCCCACAGCGACGCGGCGATCGCGCGGCGCGCCCTCCATCGCCGGCTGTGGATCCTGCTCGGTATGGGCATCGCACACGGGTTCCTGCTGTACTGCGGCGACGTGCTGGGTGCGTACGCTGTTTGCGGCTTGCTGTTCCTGTGGGCGCTGGGCGCCGTTCCCGGGTCGGTGCCGCCCGGACGTCTGCGCGCGTGGGGCGTCGCCTGCGCGGTCGGTGCGGCGGCGACGATCTTCTTCCCGCTGGCGGTTGCGATGTTCGTGCCGGGCCCGAACCCGGCCGGCGCGATCCCGACCGACCTGCTGCGGGCCCGCGACATCTATGTCCAGGGCGGACTGCTCGCCCAGCTTGCGCAGCGGCGGGACGATGAAATCGTGCAGCAGCTCGGTTCCATCCCAATGTTCTGGCCGCAGGTCTTCGCGTTCCTTGCGCTCGGCATGCTCGCCGGCCGCGCCGGCTGGCTGCATCACCCGCAACGGTATACCCGGGTCTGGGCGGCGGCCCGGCGCATCGGACTGACGTTCGGCCTGCCTTGCGCAATCGCCGGCGGCATCTGGAATACCGTCCATGCGCTGCGCGCGCCGGGACAGGAAGGCGGTTGGGACGACGTCCTGCTCGGCGCGAGCAGCCTGCTCGCCGCGGCATATGTGGCCGGGCTCCTCGCCTGGTTCGCGACCGATCGGGGCGCCCGGGTTGCGCGCTGGTTGGCCTACGCCGGTCGCATGTCGCTCACCAACTACGTCGGCCAGTCCCTCGCCATGAACGGCCTGCTTTCGGCCTGGGGGCTGGGCTTGGGCGCGCATGCCGATCGCGGCGGACTGGCGGCGCTGGGCGCGGCGGTCTTCGCTGCCCAGATCGTGCTCAGCCGGTGGATCCTGTCCCGCTACCGGCAGGGGCCGCTGGAGGCGATGTGGCGGATCGGAACCTACGCCGGGTTGCGTTGAGCAATCGCAGGGCGGCCGATCCGGCGGGCCTGCCCGCCCGGGGTTGTCATTGGGGCAGAACCTTGACCCAGACACCCGTGGACGGCGCGCCGTCCGGCACCGCGCCCAGCGCCTGCGTGGTCTGGGTTCCGGGTTCGCCCAGTTCGATCCATTGACCCACACGCCCGCGGATGCGGAACGGCCGGGGCTTGTTCTGCACCCCATACCCGTAGGGCGCGGCGACGCCGCCGATCTGCAGCGGCAGCAGGTCGGCCACCACCTCGTGGCCCTGCACCGCGAAGCGCACGGAAAACGCCGAGACTCCCTGGAAGAACACCGCGCCCCCGACTCCGGGGCCGATGCCTTGCATCGTGCCCATCGCGGAATTCGCCACCGCGGCGCCCGACGCGCCGGCACCGGCGATCGGCGCGTAGAACTGCAGCGCCTGCACCGAGGGGAGGTTCATGCGCACCACCTCGCCTTCGACGACCTCGTATCGCGCAATGTGGGTGTTCACCGAAGCCGAGGTCGACCCGTCGGCGCCGTTGGTCGCATCGGCCTCGCCGCCCCCGCCACCCTGGTCCGTCGACACCGAATAGCCGTTGTCCGCGCCGCCGTTTGCTCCACCGCCGGCGCCGGACGATGTCGTGCCGGCGCTGTCGCCGCCGGTCCCGGTAGACACCGAGTAGGAGTTGTCCGACCCCTGCCGGACCGTCGCCGGCACGTCCGGCGGCGTGTCGCGCACCAGCACGGTCAGCTGGCGCGGCATGTCGCCGCCGTAGTCCTGGGCCATCACGGCGGTCGACGGCGCGGTGGTGGCCAGCGCTGCGAACAGCGATGCGGACAGGATCTGTCGACAACCCATGATCGCTCCCTCCGACCTGTCGATGGGGCTTCCGCGGAGCCGGATGCTGCCGTTCTCCCGGACGGATGCTGCAAGACTACACGTTGAACCGGAAATGCAGCACGTCGCCGTCCTTGACGACGTACTCCTTGCCTTCCAGGCGCATCCGGCCCGCCTCCTTGGCGCCCTGCTCTCCTTTGTACCGGATGAAGTCGTCGTAGGCGATGGTCTCGGCGCGGATGAAGCCGCGTTCGAAGTCGGTGTGGATGACGCCGGCGGCCTGCGGCGCGGTGGCGCCGATGGCGACCGTCCAGGCGCGTACTTCCTTCACCCCGGCGGTGAAATAGGTCTGCAGCCCGAGCAGCGCGTAGGCGGCGCGGATGACGCGGTCGAGGCCGGGTTCGGCCATGCCCATGTCCTGCAGGAACACGGCCTTGTCCTCGTTGGACAGGTCGGCGATGTCGGCTTCGGTGCGCGCGCACACCGCGACGACCGGCGCGCCTTCGTGCTGAGCGCGCTCGCGCACGCGGTCGAGCAGGGGATTGTTCTCGAAGCCGTGTTCCTCGACGTTGGCGACGTACATGGTGGGCTTCATCGTCAGCAGGAACAGCGGCCGTAGCGCGGCGCGCTCGTCGTCGTCGAGCGCGACCGTGCGCGCCGGCTTCGCCTGGTCGAGCGCGGGCTGGACCTTTTCCAGCGCGGCGACGATGCGCTGCGCCTCCTTCTTTTCCTCGCTCACCGCTGAACTACGCGCGACCTTGGAATAGCGGTTCATCGCCTTCTCGACCGACTGCAGGTCGGAGAGCGCGAGTTCGGTGTCGATGACCTCGATGTCGCGGATCGGGTCGACGCCGCCGGCGACGTGGACGATGTTGGGATCATCGAAGCAGCGCACCACATGGGCAATGGCATCGCACTCGCGGATGTTGGCGAGGAACTGGTTGCCCAGACCCTCGCCCTTGCTCGCGCCCGCGACCAGGCCCGCGATGTCGACGAACTCGACGGTCGCCGGCAGCACGCGCTGCGGTTGCACGATCTGCGACAGCGCCTGCAGGCGCGGGTCCGGCACTTCGACGACGCCGGTATTGGGTTCGATGGTGCAGAACGGATAGTTCTCGGCGGCGATCCCCGCCTTGGTGAGCGCATTGAATAGCGTCGACTTGCCGACGTTGGGTAGTCCGACGATGCCGCATTTCACTGCCATGATTCCGGTTCCTCAGGTTATTTGTCGTGGTGGCCCGGCGCCGGGGGGCGGGGC
>JAJYBQ010000131.1 GCA_021778935.1 Pseudomonadota bacterium
GGTACCTCACGGATGGCGTCTGGCAAACCCCGCCGTCGGCCTTTTACACCCAACTGGGGCAGTCCGCCGTGATCCTGTTTTTCATGATCACCGGATACCTGTTTTGGGGAAAGGCGATCGACGCGCAAGGGAGCCTCGACTGGCGGACTCTGTACATCGGGCGGATATTTCGTATCGGCCCGATGTACTACCTGGTGACCACCGCGATGCTGGCGGTCGTCGTGGGAACGACCGGATTCCGGATGCAGGAACCGGCATCCGCACTCGCGCACGAGTTCGCCCGCTTGTCCCTATTGGGATACTACGGCCCCGGGTCGATAAACGGCTACCCGAATGCGTGGGCAATTCTTGCCGGCGTCACCTGGACCCTCCATTACGAGTGGCTTTTCTATCTTCTGGTCCTGCCGATCTCGGCAATCTTCTTCGGCAAGCGAAGGGTTCATCTCCCCTACACGGCAACGGGATTCATCGTGGCAATTGCGATGCTCTTCCACCATCCAAGCGTAAACGCCACGGCGTATGCCGCGTTCTTCACCGGGATGCTCTGTTCGTCCCTGCGCACCACCGGCTTCGCCATTGACCCGCGGCAACCCGCGAACCCGATCGGATCGGGAATTTGCCTGCTGGTGCTTGGAATTCTGATCAACATGCCGAGCGCATATTCCCCGATCCCGGTCCTGCTGCTCGCCGCGCTCTTTCTGCTGATCAGCTCCGGCTGCACCATTTTTGGCATCCTGAATTGGCGTTCGTCGAAACGGCTGGGCGAGATCAGTTACGGAATCTACCTGCTGCATGGGCTGGTCCTGTATGCCAGCCTCCGTCCCCATCTCGTCCGCGGGTTTGCGCTTCGCTCCGCTGCGACATATTGGGGGGTTGTGCTCGTTGCCGCCACGGCCTTGATCGTTGCGGCACTGACCGCCCACGTCGCCGTCGAGAAACCGGGCATCCGGATCGGGCGTCGGATTGCGGTCCGCCTGAAGAAACCGCTCCTGTTACCGGAAAAAGTGCCGTGAAGTGCGCCCTGCCGACAGGAAGGAATCCGACTACCCTTTTCGCAGCATCCGTTTGACCTGCAGCACCGGCGCATACACCTGCGGACACCCCGCGAGCAGCATCATCCGCAAACGCAGCGCCGGCTTCACGTCGCGCCGTCCGACCGCCAGCGAAATGCACGCCGGAAAATTCGGTGCCGCGAACATCGCCCGGATGAACTGTTCCCGCGCCCGTTGCACCGCCAGCGCCGCCCGCATCGGCTCACCCAGCCCAACGACCTCCGCATCGCGCTGCAGCTGTTCGACTTCCGCCAGCGCAAACCGGTTTCCGCGCTGAAACCGAGCCAGCATTTCCCCCACCGACGCCGGGGTCCGCTTGCCCGACAATCCACCCCGGCGATACCGGACCAGCGGCTCGCGCAGACTGGCCGCACCCCCGGAAACGATCGCCCGGAAGGTCATGATCTGGTCTTCCGCCGCGGCTCCCGCCATCATGGGCCCGAACCGGTCGAACAGTCGTCGCGACCACGCATGTGCCGCCCCGACGAGATATGGGCGCTTCGCGGTCCACTCCGGCAGGCCGCGATAGGCGCCCAGGTCGTCGGGCGCGATCCGCCCATGCAGTGCGCCGGCGTCATCCATGTCGACGAGGTCGGTGGCAATCAGATCGCTTTGCTTCCCGCGTGCAAGCCAGAATCGGACGACCCGTTCGCAGCGTTCCGGAACGGAAATGTCGTCTCCGGCCGCAACGAACAGTAGTTCCCCGCGCGCCATCGCTGCAAGCCGCGACAGATGCGCGCTGATCCCCTCGTTGATTTCGTTGCGGCGGACGGTGACGCGATGTGGGCCCTGGTAGCCGCGCACCGCGGATTCGATCGCCGCAACCGTGCCGTCCGTCGACGCATCGTCCGAGATCAGGATCTCGGTCGGTTCCCAGGTTTGCGCGAGCGCGCTGCGCACGGCATCCGCGACGAATCGTTCCTGGTTGTAGGCGACCAGCAGGATGGACACCAAGGGGCGGCTCGCCGCCGCGTCATTGTTCGATTGCCCCATTCCGAAGTGCAAAAGCCCAGTGCGTCGCTGTCGTAGGACGGGCCATGGTACCGAAATATCCGTCCCGTAGAATTCCGGGATGGCCATCATCGAAATTGCGCTTACCGCCCAGGCGCTCAAGAACGCGGGCGGCGCCGAGCGCTACACCCGCGACGTGATCGCCGGCCTGCACCGGATGGGGATCCGGCCGACGCTGTTCGCGCGCGAGATCGACCGGGAACTGGACGAATCCGGCTGGGTCGACGCCCAGCCGCTCAACGTGCGCTGGGCGCCGCGCCCGCTGCGCAATCTCGCGTTCAACTGGATGCTGGCTCGCCGCCTGCGCGGCCACCGCCCGCGCTGCCTCTTCGCGATCAATCATTCGCCCTATGCCGATGTCGCGCTGTGCGGCGGAACCCACCCGGGATTCCTGGAAAGCATGGGGCAGCGCACCCGCCAGCGCGACCTCTGGCAGGTCGCGCTGGAACAGAAGACCTACGCGAATGCGCACACGATCATCGCCCACTCGCAATTGATGGCCGGGGAACTGCGGCGCTTCTATGGCATTCCCGAGGAAAAGATCCGCGTTCTGTACCCCCCCGTCGACACGGCGCGATTCCGCCCGCTCGACCCGGCCGAGCGGCTTGCAGCGCGACGGCAACTCGGCCTCCCGGAAAACCGGATCGTCTTCGGGTTTTCCTCGACCGGCCACGAACGGAAAGGCTACGGCCTGCTCGAACCATTCTTCGCCGCCACGCGGATGCCGATCTGCCTCGCCGTAGCCGGGCGGCCGATTCCGCGGGAAAGCGAAACGATCCGCTACGTCGGCTACCAGAAGAACATCGAACGGTTTTTTGCCGCCGTGGATTTCACCATCGTCGCCTCAATCTATGAACCATTCGGCCTGGTCGGGGTGGAGTCGGTTCTCTGCGGAACGCCGCTGGTCATCGCCGACAACGTCGGATCGGAGGAAGCGATCGCGGACGAAGCGAAGATCGTTTTCTCCCGAAGAAAAGCGGGAGATTTCGCGCGTGCAATCGACGTTGCCCTGAGCCATGGGCGGGCCGGAAATGCGCGCATCGCGCGCCCGATCGACAGTCTGCGCTATGCACCCGACGTCGACACACACGTCAGGGAGTTGTATCGGATCCTTACGCCCGACACGCAAACCAGATCGAAATCCTAGTGCCTCGCATTCACAAGGGCTGGAAGCCGCATTGGGACCACCCGACCATCTCCACCCGAACGCATGCGGACGATTTCCACCACGGCGCGGGAACGATCCGCCGTACGCCAAATGACGCCATGATCCAACCCAAGGAGAGTGACGCCTGGCACCCGAAATACCGGCCGGATATCGACGGGTTGCGCGCCATCGCCATCCTGTCGGTGCTGTCATACCACGCCGATCCGTCATGGTTGCGCGGCGGATTTTCCGGGGTCGACGTCTTTTTCGTAATTTCGGGCTATCTGATCACGCTGATCGTATCTACCAACCTCGAAGCCGACCGGTTCCAATTTCGAGATTTCTATTTTCGGCGCGTTGCCCGCATTTTTCCCGCACTATTGGTCGTGCTCCTGGCCTGCTACGCGGTCGGATGGTGGAATCTCGTCGATGTGGAGTACAAAGAGCTCGGCAAAGAAATCGCTGCAGCGTCTGGATTTGTCGCGAACCTCGTGCTCTGGAATGAAACCGGCTATTTCGATGCCGCTGCGAGAACCAAGCCGCTGCTCCACCTCTGGTCGTTGGGCGTGGAGGAGCAGTTCTACCTTTTCTGGCCACTTGCGCTGTGGTGGGCGCGCCGACTTCGCTGGCGCGCATCCCATGTAGCCATCGGCATCGGTCTGGCATCGTTCGCCACCAATCTCTGGGTCGTCCGACACGCTCCTGCCGCCGACTTCTATTCGCCGCTTACGCGCTTCTGGGAACTCATGGCAGGCGGCTGGCTTGCACTGCGCCACCACGAATCCGGAACATCCGGACGTGTGGGCAGCCTCCTGGGGCCGCTCGGCGCCGCCCTCATTCTTGGGTCGATCGTGCTGCTCCGACATCAGGGGTTTCCGGGGTGGAAAGCGATCTTTCCCGTCGTCGGCGCGATGTCGCTGATCGCCGCGGGCGCGGACGGCTGGATCAACCGCCACGTCCTTGCACACCGAGCGCTCGTGCGCATCGGCCTGATCAGCTTTTCGCTATATCTCTGGCATTGGCCGCTGCTGGTATTCGCCTACGCCATCCACGGATCCTGGCCGCACGGGACCGTCTTGGGCGGACTCCTGACCGGGAGTTTCCTGCTGGCATGGGTCACCTATGCGCTCGTCGAGACGCCGATGCGCCGTCCTCTCCGGCGCGGACGAGTCGTGGCGTGGACGGCGGTGGCCATGGTGCTCACCGGGTTTATCGGCTACAAGACCTATACCCGCAACGGCCTGACGTTCCGGCTGGACGCCATGGCAGAAAAATTCGTTACCGTCGAAGACAGCGGAAAAACCATGGCCGCATGGCGCGATGACGCATGTTTCCTCGAGCACGAAGGCCAGCACTTTGCAACGCAATGTCTCGAACCCGGCAACCTTCCGTTGGTTGTGCTATGGGGTGATTCACATGCCGCGCAGTTCTACCCCGGACTGCACTCCCTGCAAAAAACGTACCCCTTCCGGATCGCGCAATACACCACGTCCGGCTGTGTTCCGTTCGTCAATGCCCCGGATCCGCGCCCTCTATGTCATCGCGACAATGCCGCCGCGCTCTCCGCCATGGCAAAGGTCCGGCCGGCGCTTGTGCTGCTTAGCGCAAGCTGGACCATGGCGAATCTGGGGCAACTGCCCGAAACGGTACGCGATCTACGAAGGGCCGGCGTTCACCGTATCGCCGTCATCGGCCCGACGCCAGTCTGGACGCAACTCCTGTCGAAGCTCTATTTCCTGTACTGGCGTCAAAACCACCAAATACTCCCCCGCCGTTCCCGCTTCGGTGTTGCTGAGGATGTGGCACCGGTCGACACTGCCGCGCGCCAACTCGCGGATCGCCTCAATCTGGTCTATCTTTCGCCCTTCGATGCGCTTTGCAACACGAACGGCTGCGATACGCGCATCGGCCCCGGGCGGGGAGTCATCACGACCTTTGACGATTCGCACCTGACCCTGTCGGTATCGAACCGCTTGATGCGACAGTTCGCGCCGACTCTGTTCGGACCTCCCCCCAAGTAGGCCACGCATCCGGTCCTTCGGCACACCGGGCGATCCGACTCGCCGCGGGAAGCGTCATCTTCCCGGCGATCTTCCGTCTCAGGGAACCTCTGAACAAGCCACTGCGCCGCCTGATCTTGCGCCGTCACGAGCAATTCCTTCCCGCCTGCGCACCTCAATCATTGCCAACAGGGTCGCGCTCAATGCCGCCAACAAATCGCACGTCATGTCCAGAGCGATCACATCATTGGTCAGTCCATCGATCACCGTGGAGAACAAAATCGCCATTCCCCCGTATGCGGCAGTTCGGACGAACGGGTCCGGTGATCGGTGATCGCGCAAGAAATAAATCCCCATGCCGAAATAGAACAGCAGCAGACACGCGATACCGATGAGCCCCATCCCTGCAATGGTGGTGAAGAATTCGCTGTGTTTGTATTCGCCCGCCGCCTCCGGCCGAACTTGATTACGCCGAATCAGATCGTTGATTCCGTCGGCGATCTTCCCTCGGCCAACGCCATACACCGGATGCGTCTCGAACAACTTCCATGCCGCTTGCCAGTATTGCAGCCGCAGCCCGATCGCAGTGTTTTCGTCGCCATGCTGAAATGCGACGAGATTGGAACGAATATCAGAAATCCGGGAGTGGACATAACTGGTCGAATACAAACCCGCTCCGCCAATGGCGATGATCGCGACGGCAAGAACATTCTTTTTCCAACTGAAGATCCACCCCTGCTGCGCCATGAACAGGATCAGGAACACGGGAATCAGGATCAGCGCGCTGCGCGCCCCGGTCGCGTAGACAGCGTACAGCCCCAACAACAGCGCGATCGATCGAACGGCGAGTGCGGCCCAACCTCGCCTCACATCCCAGCCCGCTGCCAGCAATGCCAGAAACGCCAGTAGCAACACCGTATTTCCCATCGGGAGTGGATTGGTGAACGAGTTGCAGAAGCGATCCATCGCACTCCATCCGCCTGGCGGCCGGTACAGGATCGCCGTCATCCCGACGGTGATCGCGCCGACCGCACATCCCCATCCGACGGCCCGCAAATGACGGAACGGGATGCAGCACAACATCAAGAAAACCGGCAGACCCAGCGCAAAGCGGATGAGCGTGTCGAATGTTTGCGGCAACCAAAACCGGTAGACGATCTGTTGGCCGACCGCGCCACCCAGCATCGCGAGCATTCCGACCGTGAACCAGCGGTAGGTGCGCAATGGCGCGAAATATTCGCCGCTCCCACGATTGGCAATGGCGAATCCGATCGACAGCAACGCAAGCAGGAGATAACCGCTGCTCGTGCCGTGGCGCACCACGAGATTCAATGCCGGGATGAGAAACAGCAACGCCGACGCAACTGCTACCAGCCAACCAGGGACTTTCACGGCGACGGCACTATCGCCATCGCGGACCGCTGATGCCACGCTATGCTCCCCTTCCCGCTCATAAGAGACGGCGCCGGATTATAGGACCGACCTCGGAAGATTCTGCCCGATCCACCTTGCACTCCGATTAATCATCCGTTACCCCCCGCGCCCGGCGGCCCACATTCCGTGCCCATTCGGCACATGCCGCGGTTCGCGACGACATATTTCTTCAATACGCGAACCGCGCCTCGACCCCTGTCTGGGCGCGCAGATCCTCGATCAATCGTTCGTCGCCGCGCACGCGCCATGCATCCGGCAGGTGGACATCCGCCGACGCGCGGCCGTTGGCATAGGGCAGGACCACCCGGCAACCCGGACCGGCCTCGGCATCGGCCGTGCCGATTCCTGCCGCCGCGCGATACGCACCCAGCACCCGCTCGAGTGCAGCAACATCGACCCGCGCACCGACCTGCGCCACCAGCGTCGCCTGCGCCTGCGCGCGGGCGCCCGCGAGATCGAGCACGTCGTCGGCGC
>JAJYBQ010000132.1 GCA_021778935.1 Pseudomonadota bacterium
GCGGAGGCGGCAGGGCGCCGGACCAGCGCAGGAGCTTGCCATGCATCCCGACCCGACCGGCATCTTGACCGCCCGGCAACGCGAGATTCTCGAATTCATTCGCACGACGCTCACGCAAAGCGGCGCTCCGCCGACGCGCGAGGAAATCGCGCGCGCTTTCGGGTTCCGTTCGCTCAACGCCGCGGAACAGCATCTGCAGGCGCTGCAGAAGAAAGGACTGATCGAACTGATTTCCGGAACCTCGCGCGGTATCCGTCTGCACGAATCCGTCCGCGCCGAACCGGCGCGCGAGTTCGGCCTGCCCCTGATCGGCAAGGTCGCGGCGGGCAGCCCCATCCTCGCCCAGGAAAACGTTCTGCGGCATCCGGCCGTGGATCCCGCCACGTTCACGCCTCGCGCCGACTATCTGCTGGAAGTTCGCGGCATGAGCATGCGCGACGCCGGCATCCTCGACGGCGACTGGCTGGCGGTCCACCGGCAGAATCAGGCCCGCAACGGCCAGATCGTCGTGGCCCGCCTGGGCGACGAAGTCACCGTCAAGCGACTGCAGATGCAGGGCTCCCGGGCCGAACTGATCGCCGAAAACCCCGACTACGCCCCCATCGTGGTCGACCTGCGGCGCACGCCCCTGGTCATCGAGGGCCTTGCCGTCGGCGTGATCCGCCCCACGGTATGAACCGCCCCCTGCCGTCGCCATGCCTTTCTGGTTTGCCTTCCTGCTGGACCCCTTGCCGCTGCCGTCGCCTCGGCAAGGCATCGAGACCCATGCCATACCGCTATCGGCATGGGCGCAGCGGTTCAGCACACAGGTCGTCCCGCTATCCGGCCCGGACCACGCGGGATTCCTGATCGAAACCGGCGGCAGCGAACGCCTGTTTGGCGGCCGCGCGCAGTTACATCGCAAGATCCTCGACGGCCTGCACGAACAAGGGTTCGCCCCGGACCACATCGCCGCAGCGGGCGCACCCACCCCTGCCGCCGCCCACGCGATTGCCCGAGCGCGCGCGCTCGGGATGACCGCCGCCCCGGCGCCGCCGGCCGTGGAAATGCACGAGCTCCACGCCGTCCTGGATCGCCTTCCCCTGCGTGCGCTCGCATGGGAAGTGCCGCTGCTCGATACGCTGGGCGATCTCGGCATCGAAACGGTCGGAGACCTTCTGCGCTTGCCGCGCGATGCATTCGCGCGGCGGTTCGGCACCCAGCGGCTGGCGGCTCTGGACCGGATTATTGGAACGACCCCGGACCCGCAAGCCTGTCTCCCCGCTCCCGAACGCCTCTGCCTGCACGAGGAGCTTCCCACCGCGGCCATCGGCCTGGAATCGCTCCAAGGCCCGCTCATGCGGCTGCTTGGCAGCGTGGAAACATTCCTGCGCGCACGCAACCTGGGCGCTACCGCCCTGCTGCTGCGCACGCATCACCCCCGGCGCCGCGGAGCAACGCCACCACCGGGCACCACCCCCCTGATGCTCGCAGCACCGGAACGCGATGCCGCCCGGCTGCAATCCCTGTTCACCGAGCGGCTGACGCGCGCGCACCTGCCGGAAGCGGTCGTCGGCCTCGAACTCGAGATTCTCCGAGCGCATGTCTTTGCGGCATCCAGCGGCGAGCTGCTGCCGTCGGCCGCCCGGAACCTTCCCGAAGAAGGAGGCGCCGCGCGCCGAAACGCCCGTCAGCTGTGCGAGATGCTCCATGCACGCCTGGGTTCTGCCGGCGTATTCCAGTTGCAGGCCTGCGACGACCACCGCCCGGAGCGGGCCCATTGCAGCGTCCCGATCTTTTCCTCCCCCGGGCCCATGGCCCCGCCACCGGCAGCGTTGCGCCCACTCTGGATCCTGTCCCAACCCCTGCGCGTGTCCGAGATCCATCATCCCCAGCCCCGCTACGGCGGCCCCCTGACCCTGCTCGCCGGACCCGAGCGGATCGAATCGGGGTGGTGGGACTCCCTTCGCCCACGAGCGCATGCCGTGCATCGGGATTACTTCGTCGCCCGCAATGCCCGAGGCCAGACGCTCTGGATCTACCGCGAACTCGCGATGCCGCGAACATGGTTTTTGCATGGCTTCTTTTCCTGAGTACGCGGAACTCCACTGCGTGTCCAACTTCTCGTTTCTGCGGGGCGCATCGCATCCGGAGGAACTGCTCGGGCGCGCGCTTGCCCTCGGGTATGCCGGGCTCGCCCTGACCGACGAATGCTCCTTCGCCGGCGCCGCGCGCGCCCACATCGCCCTGCGCAATGCGCGCGCAACGATCCCGGCCGCGAACCACTTCCGCTTGCTCCACGGCACCGAGATCCGCCTTGCGAACGGCCCGCTGCTGGTGCTGCTGGCGCAGAATCGCACCGGGTACGGCAACCTCTCCGAACTCGTCACGCGCGCACGCCGCGCCGCCGGCAAGGGTCGGTACCACATCGATCGCGCGGTGTTCGATGCCAACGAACCCTTGCTGCGCGACACGCTGGCGCTGCTGATCGCCGAGCCGGCGCACGGCATACCGAGCCAGGACGCCTGCGACGCCGCCGCGCTGCAGCGGGACGCGGCCTGGCTGCGGGAACGATTCGAAGACCGCGCCGGAATCGCCTGCGAACTGTTGCGCGGCCCCGATGACACACGACGGCTCCGCACCCTGCAGTCGCTCGCCCGGCATTACGGCATGCCGCTTGCCGCCGCCGGAGGCGTGCACATGCATGTGCGCAGCCGCAAGAAGCTGCAGGATGCCGTCACCGCCATCCGGCACGGAATTCCGTTGTCGCGATGCGGAACGCGGCTCTTCCCGAACGCGGAACAGCATTTGCGCTCGCGAGCGCGTCTGGCACGGATCTATCCGCCCGGACTGCTGGCGCAGTCCGTGGCCATCGCGCAGCGCTGTGCGTTTTCTCTCGATGAGTTGCGCTACGAGTATCCGGACGAACTCGTCCCCGCCGGGGAAACCCCGGCCACCCATCTGCGCCGGCTCACGCGCGAAGGCGCGGCAGGCCGCTACCCGCAAGGGATCCCCCGATCCGTGCAGGGCCAGATCGATCATGAACTCGCGCTCATCGGCGATTTGCAGTACGAGCCCTACTTCCTGACCGTACACGACATCGTCCGGTTCGCCCGCGGCCGCGGCATCCTGTGTCAAGGGCGCGGCTCCGCCGCCAACTCTGCGGTGTGCTACTGCCTCGGGATCACCGAAGTGGATCCCGCCTGCTCGAACCTGCTATTCGAACGGTTTCTGAGTCGGGAGCGCAACGAACCTCCCGACATCGACGTCGATTTCGAAAATCGCCGCCGGGAAGAAGTGATGCAATACGTCTTCGCCAAATACGGACGGGAACGCACCGCCCTTGCCGCCGCCGTCCATACCTACCGGGCGCGCAGCGCGGTGCGCGATCTGGGCGCGGCGCTGGGCCTGCCGGCGGAGCGGATCGAACGACTGGCGGAGTCGGCATCGCTGCGATTCCGCGAACACGGCCTCGCATCCGACGAGGCCACCGAACGGCCCCGGAGCGCGGGCGAATCGCCGCGAGCGGACGCGGCAGCGGATTGCACGCCTTCCGAAGACTTCGACCATCCGGCACGGGAGCCGCTCGCCGAACTCCTCCCGCAGCTGATCGGCTTCCCCCGGCACCTCTCCCAGCACACCGGCGGATTCGTCATCGCACGCGACCGCCTGTCGCGCCTGGTTCCCATCGAAAACGCCGCCATGCCGGGGCGCACCGTCATCCAATGGGACAAGGACGATCTCGACGCCCTGGGCCTGCTCAAGGTGGACGTGCTCGCACTGGGCATGCTCTCGTGCCTGCGGCGCGCATTCGATCTCATCAATGCGTTCGAGCGCCGCGCCCCATCGCCCCCGATCCCGCCGTACGCGGACGAAGCGCTTTCTCGACCGGCGGCGCTGACGCTCGCGAACATCCCCCGCGAGGATCCCGCGGTCTACGAAATGCTGAGCCGGGGCGATTCCCTCGGCGTATTCCAGGTCGAATCGCGCGCACAGATGAGCATGCTGCCACGGCTGCGCCCGCAATGCTTTTACGACCTGGTGATTCAAACCGCGATCGTGCGTCCCGGTCCGATCCAGGGCGGCATGGTGCATCCGTATCTGCGCCGCCGCCAGGGGCTGGAGGATGTGTCCTACCCGTCACCCGCCGTCAAGGCCGTGCTCGAACGCACACTCGGCGTGCCGATCTTCCAGGAGCAGGTGATGCAACTGGCGATCGTCGCCGCAGGCTTCACTCCCGGGGGGGCCGATCAGTTGCGGCGCGCCATGGCGTCGTGGAAACGCAAGGGCGGCATCGGCCCGCTCCGCGAAAAACTGGTTTCCGGCATGCTCGCGCGCGGCTATGGCGACGAATATGCGGAGCGGATCGTGCGCCAGATCGAAGGGTTCGGCGAATACGGTTTCCCCGAGAGCCATGCCGCCAGCTTCGCATGGCTGGTCTATGTGTCGGCCTGGATCAAATGCCACTACCCCGCAGCGTTCTGCGCCGCGCTGCTCGACTCCCAGCCGATGGGGTTCTACGCCCCCGCGCAAATCGTGCGCAGCGCCGTCGACCACGGCGTCCGCGTGCGCCCTGCCTGCGTCGCCGCGAGCGACTGGACCTGCGCACTGGAACCCCACGAAGGCGATACCGGAACACCCTGCGTGCGCCTGGGACTCTCGCGGATTCGCGGTCTCGCGCAGGAAACCGCGCAACGTATCGTGATGGCACGCATGCAGGCGCCGTTCCGCAACCTGACCGAGCTGGCCCGGCGCGCGCAGTTGTCCTGCGCCGATCTGGAGCGACTGGCACACGCCGATGCGCTGCGCAGCCTCGCCGGCGACCGCCGCACGGCCCTCTGGGGCGCCCTGGGCGTCGACCCGCAGGCGCCCCGCCAGGCGCCGCTGGCCGCCGACCCTCCGGCGCACGAATCCGCTCCCGCACTCGGCGCCCCGACGGAGGAACAGGACATCCTTGCCGACTACCGGCGCACGGGGCTGAGCCTTCGGCGTCATCCGCTCGCCCTGCTGCGCCCTGCGCTGCAAACAATGCGGGTGTCGAGCGCCAGCGAAATCGCGCGCGCGCGCGACCGCCAACTGGTCCGTGCCAGCGGCATCGTCATCTGCCGCCAGCGCCCATCCACCGCCAAGGGTGTGACCTTCGTCACGCTGGAAGACGAAACCGGCACGGTCAACATCGTCGTACAGCGCACCGTCTCCGAACGATTCGAGCGCGAATTGCTGGAATCCACCTTGCTCACCGTGTACGGCCAACGCGACTCCGGCGGCCCGGTTCCGCACATGATCGCTGCGCGCCTGGTCAACCACTCCCACCTGTTGAACGGACTGATCGGAAAAAGCCATGACTTCCACTGAACCGCTTCCCCCCGGCGTCTGGCGCGCCAACGCGCTCGCGCACGACCAGCAGGAACGCTGCGCATCCAGCGGCTTTGCCGCGCTCGACCGGGAACTTCCCGGCGGCGGCTGGCCGCAGGGCCAACTCATCGAACTGCTGGTCGATCATCCCGGAATTGGAGAACTGAGCCTGTTGCGGCCCGCCCTGGCCACCGTCACGAAGCGCGGCGCCTCATGCGCATGGGTGCTCCCCTGCGAGCGGCCTCCGGCAGCAGAGCCCGCGGCGCTACCGTACGCCCCCGCGCTCGCCCAGGCAGGCCTCGACCCGGTCCATCACATTTTCATCCGCCCGGATTCGCCCCGGGAAAGTCACTGGGCACTGGAGCAGTGTCTGCGCAGCGGACAACTCGGCGCCGTGCTGGGATGGATTCCGGACACGCCGGGCCCGGACGCCGGATTCCATGCGCTCCGGCGACTGCACCTGCTTGCACAGCGAAACCGGACGCTGGTGTTCATCCTGCGATCCCCGCGCAATGCGCGCACCCCTTCGCCGGCAGCGTTGCGCATCCGGCTCCAGGACGACGCCGGCCGGCTGTCGGCCTGCATTTTCAAGCGCCGAGGCCAACCCCTGCTCGACCCGGTCCTGCTTCCGGTACACCCCGCAGGATGGCGCGATGCGATGGCGTGCCCTCCCTGCGAAACCCCATCCGCGGAACCGGCGGAACTCAAAAATGGAATGTCCACGTCTGCACGATCGGCGGCTCGACCCCCGGCATCACGTTCCCGGAGCGGGAGCAGTATGTCGAACCGCTACGGGTTGATGTCGTACATAGGGCTCCTCCCGGAGCCTTGCGCGTGATCTGCTCCGGCCGGTCCGTCCCGAGGTTGCGGGTAAATACGGCATGCACCCCGGGGCCGTGCAATCGCTCGCCGAAAATCACGATCCGCCCGGCATCGGGAATGGAATCCAGGATGTTCCTCCACTGCCTGCGAGTGATCCCGCCCACCGGGAACGCCGGATCGATCACGACCGGCTGACCCGACAGCGGCTCACGACAGCGCGCGATCACGGCCGAATTGCACTCCCCGCGCGACGCCGCCAGCAACGCATTGCCATCCGCCGCCGATGCGACCGCCAGCCCAACCGCCAGCCCAACCGCCAGCGCACCCCGTGGCCGGATCCACCGGCCCCGACCGACCATACATCCAAGGATTCCGCCGTTCCCCACGATCCGCCCGTCCCTGTTTCCTGTCATTGCGACTCCACGCTTGCCATCGCCCGCACGGCATTTCCCCCCTGCGCGATCGGCAGGACCACCGTGAACCGGGAACCGCGCCCTGTCTCGCTCTCCACCCGAATCTCGCCCCCGTGCATCTCGACGATCATCTTCGCCAAGTACAAGCCGATCCCGGTTCCGACAATTCCTTGGACCGTCGCGCCGCGGAAATGGCGCTCGAACAAATGCTCCCGATCCTCGGAAGGGATCCCCATGCCCTGATCCTCGACCGCCACCCGAACCCGCGCGGGGACGCCATCCGGCCCACACTCCACGCCACCATGCACCCGCACCCGCGCACCGCCCGGAGAATACTTGATCGCATTGGACAGCAAGTTCCCGAACGCCTGGTCCAGCAGCCTGGCATCCCCCTCGATCTGCGGCGGCAGGTCCGACAAATCCTCGTCGATCTTCGCCCCCGACGCGATTTCCCGAT
>JAJYBQ010000133.1 GCA_021778935.1 Pseudomonadota bacterium
GTGCGCAGCCTCGAAAAGAAGATCTACGACATCATGGTCAACAAGTGCGGCATGCCCCGGCCGCACTTCATCAAGCACTTCCCGGGTTCCGAGATCAACACGCGCTGGGTGTCGCGCGAGGCGGAAAGCGGCGAACCCTATGCCGAGGTGCTGCGCCGCAATCTGCCGGCGGTGCACGAGCTGCAGAGCAAGCTCTCCGCGCTGCAGAAGCGTGCGGTGCTGCCGCTCAAGGACCTGCGCGAGGTCTACAAGCAGATGGCCACCGGCGAGGCGAAGGCGCGCAAGGCCAAGCGCGAGATGACCGAGGCGAACCTGCGGCTGGTGATTTCGATCGCGAAGAAGTACACCAACCGCGGCCTGCAGTTCCTGGACCTCATCCAGGAGGGCAACGTCGGCCTGATGAAGGCCGTGGACAAGTTCGAATACCGCCGCGGCTACAAGTTCTCGACCTATGCCACGTGGTGGATCCGGCAGGCGATCACGCGCTCGATCGCCGATCAGGCGCGCACCATCCGCATCCCGGTTCACATGATCGAGACGATCAACAAGATGAACCGGATCAGCCGCCAGATCCTGCAGGAAACCGGTCTGGAGCCCGACCCGGCGACGCTTGCCGAGAAGATGGAGATGCCGGAGGACAAGATCCGGAAGATCCTCAAGATCGCCAAGGAACCGATCTCGATGGAGACGCCGATCGGCGACGACGACGACTCACACCTCGGCGACTTCATTGAAGACACGACCACGGTGGCCCCGGCCGACGCGGCGCAGTACTCGAGTCTTGCCGACGTGACCAAGGATGTGCTGGATTCGCTCACTCCGCGCGAAGCCAAGGTGCTGCGCATGCGCTTCGGCATCGAGATGAGCACCGACCACACGCTCGAGGAGGTCGGCAAGCAGTTCGACGTCACCCGCGAGCGGATCCGCCAGATCGAAGCCAAGGCGCTGCGCAAGCTGCGCCACCCCAGCCGTTCGGACAAGCTCAAGAGCTTCCTCGAGTAAGCTTTCGCCTTCCCATCCCTCCAAACGCGGGGGGGCGGGAGCGGCGCCGGATACTTCCCGTCGCCGCGCGTCCGCGCCGGGCCCATAGCTCAGTTGGTTAGAGCAGTCGACTCATAATCGATTGGTCACAGGTTCAAGTCCTGTTGGGCCCACCACATCTCGCGGCCGCGCTGCTGTGGCCGGGCTTTCCCGGTTGCATTGTCAATCCGCCATCCATAACGAAATCGGGGCCGCGGAAGCGGCCCCGGTGCGCCGCTTCCGCGGCGTTCGCTCGTCGTCGCAGTGCCCCCGGCCATTGCCGGAGGATCATCGGGCGTTACATCCGGCGGCGGTAGGCGACGAAACCAAGGCTGAGCAGCGCCATCGCGAACAGCGAGACGGTGCCGGGTTCCGGGACGGAGACTTCCAGTGCCGAGGGGGCGCCATTGGCTTCGAGGTACCACAGGTTGTAGGGACCTGTCGTTCCGGCCGGAATCGTGAACGTCGTCGTGTCGACGTAGACCGGGCCGGAGGCGGCGGTGTACTGGTAGTTGCTCGCAAAAAGGCTCATCCCGTCGTCATGGGTGATCGTCAGCGTAAGCGGATTGGCCAGGGTCCCGGTGTTGCCGTTGAGGGCCAGGTCGAAGATGGTCGCGCTGCCGAAGCTCGGCGTGCTCAGGATGCTGCCGAAGCTTCCGCCGTTCATGAACGCCAAGTTGCTGATATTGGAGGGCGCGGTCCAGACGCTGTTGCTGAGGGAGGCTCCGACGAAGTTTCCGAGCGAGTTGGTCGTGCTCGCGCCGACGAACCATTGCGGCAATCCGGCCAGGGTGAACGATGCGATCTCGTTGCTTCCCGTGACGATCGGGTTGGTGGGCAGCGCTTGTTGGTTGGAACTGCCGATGCTGCTGTTCGGCGTCAGTGCGGAATAGACGCTGACCGAGAACGTCGGCGTGCTGAGCGGGGTTGCATGCGCGGCCGCTCCGGCCATCGTCGCGGCGGCAACGGCGCTGCCCAGGCAAAGTGCTTTGAGACGCATGGTTGAGACTCCTTGAATTGGGTAATGAATGCACGAAAGCAAAAGCAAAAAGAGTGCCAGATGTTTGTATCAAATTGATTTGCCGGTGTATTTGTCTATTTCGTCCGGCGGAGGTCCACGGCATGGGAATTGATTTGTAAAAAGTTTCGACACACGGTTTCTGCTGCGAGGCGGATTCCCCCTCGCTTTTCGCCGCGGGCGTACAGCCCTTTCCGGAGGGCGAGCGGACGGATCGTCGCCGGATGGGCCAAAGGCGAACCGGGAACTGATCAGGATGCGTCGCGCGAGCCGGATCCGGTCGAATGCCGGATTGGCGTCGATCGGCAGATCGGGGCCGGTCGGGTTGTCGCGATCGCCGATGCCGCCGACCTCTTCATATCGGCCATCACCATCAGGGAGTTGGAACTTGGCGTCTTGTCGATTGAGCGCAAGGACGCAACTCAGGGGGCATGCCGCGCTTCTGGCTGGAGCAAGCACGTCTAACCGGAGTTCTCCGGGCGTACGTTGCCCATCGATACCGCCGCGGCGCTTATTGGGTGTCCGCCGTCACCGTTGTGGTGGCGACGGTTGCCGCCACGCTGTTCGCGCTCCTGGCGATGGGAACCGCACCGGCGGCCGAAGCCGGCGATCGCCCCCCGCCGCACGCCGTCAGCACCAGAATCAAACCGATGCCGGGGAAAATCAGAAACCTGTTCACTCGTGTCATCGCGCCTCCTTTCCACGATCCGGCGACATGGCCATCTACAGCGCTTGGCAGACACCGGTCAACGCACCGGTTCTTCCGGAAGTTCCCTGGATCAGGTATGTATTTCCGGAATTTACGGGCAGCACATTGAGGCTCATCGCCGCCGTGGCGCCCGGTGGGGTGAATGTGATGGTGTACGAACCGGTAATCGGACCGGCCGCGCTCGTGAACGGAACTCCCGACTGGCTTTGCGTCGAGTAGGAGTTTCGGGTGTTCGTTGCCGCATCGCCCGCCGTGACCTGCGTGAGCGCGTAAGAGAGCGTGCTATGTGCGAAATCGATCACCGCCAACAGATTTACCCCCCTCGTGTCCCCAGGGCTCGCCAGGTAGACGAAATTGGGGTATGTGCTTCCGCTGCTTTGGACGAGGGAGCCGAACGTGTAGTTATGCGGCACGGACAAAACCATGCCGCAACTCCCCGTCAATCCCGCCATCGCCGGGGTCGCACCGGCGAGCGCGCCGAATGCAATAAGGCCGCCCGCCAATACTCGCAACCGATTCGCTTTCATTTCCCGCCTTTCTTTCCTTGTCGATGATTCGAGCCTTCGATGGCGCAAGCCGACCCCGTAGATCGCATCGCAGAAGTCCCGTGAACAGGTGATGGTCGCGCCTTGGAACGGGAGGTTACGAAAATCGCGAATAACGCGCCTCTCCCAAATGGGAGGGAAACTCCGCAAGGGCACTACGGTTTGGCCGTAGGGGTTGTCGGGACAGCTCCCGAGAGTTAGAGTCTTTCGCATGTGGCGGCGCCGTGTCGGTCTTCAGCGAAGCGACCGGCCACTGAGGCAGAGGAACTTCGTCGATGGGTCCCGACATCGATCGCGAGGGGAAACGGATCGGTAGCCGCTACACAGCGGCACCGGATGCGCAGCGCGGCATGCGCACGATCGGCGACCGCCTCGCGCCGCTTGCGCCGGGAGCCCGATCGCAATGACGTCCCAGGCCGATCTCGACGGGGAACTCATCGGGCGCATCTACGCGGCAGCCGGCGACGCATCCCGGATCCCCGAACTGGCGCTGGACCTCGCGCACGCATTCGACAGCAGCAGTTGCATCGTGTACTTCCGACGCAAGCACGCAGCGCCGATACCGCAAATGCCGGAGGTCACGGGGGTTCTTTCGGCCACCGGGAACATCGACGACCAGGCTTGCGCGGCGTACGCAACCCACTATGGCGAACGCGACGAGTGGTACCAGCGCGGCTGGAAGCGGCCATCGCCTCAGGTGGTGCTGGGTGAGGAACTGATCAGCACGAACGAGGTGTTGCGCACGGAGTGGTCGGACTGGCTACACACGACGGGATGCCTCCATGTCCTCGGGGTGCAGTTTCCGATCGAAGGAAACGTGTTCGGCGCGCTCGGAATCCATCGCACGCGCGCCGAGGGCCCCTTGGAGGAAGCCGACCGTCAGCGCATGATCCGGCTGCTTCCCCACCTTCAGCGTGCGATGCGCATTCGCGAACGGCTACGCACCGCGGAACAGGCGGCTGGGGTCGCCGGCAGCGCTGCGGGGCGGATGGGGGTGGGAATCATCGTCGTCGATGCGGAGCGCCGCATCTATTTCGTCAATCCCGTCGCGGAACGAACGGTCCGTAGCGGAGGCGGACTGCGGATTGCCGGTGGACGCCTCGCGGCGCTCGCCGCCGTCGACGAGGCCGTCTTTTCCCGCGCCGTCCGGCACGCCAGCGGGAGCGCTGCGCCCGCCGCACAAGGACCTTCTCCCCCGCGCGGTGCGACGCTGCATCTGTCGATGCGTGGCGGTGCCAAACTGGCCGTGATGATTGCGCCGCTCGCGGCAAATGCGCTGCGTTACGGCTGCATCGGACCCGCTTGCGCCGTCATCTTTTCCGATCCGGCAAGCCACGCCCCCGACCTGCCGCCCCAGGTGCTCGCCGCGCGCTATGGCCTGACTCCGGCGCAGGCCCGGCTGCTGTCGGCGCTCGTCCGTGGCGAAACCCTTGCCGACTACGCGGCGCGCACGGGCGTCGGCATTGGCACCATACGCAGCCATCTCAAGGACTTGACTGCCCGCACCGGACAGCGGCGGCAGGCTGATCTCGTGCGGATGGCGCTTTCCGATCCGTTGTTGCGCCTGCAGGCTGGTGGGGCGGCCGAAGGGGTTTCTCCGCCCGCCGTCTCGCTTCGGGAGCCGGAAGCTCCCGCCCAATGACGCAGCACGATCTCGACGGGGACACGCGTTCGTTTGGTCCCCGGTTCAAGTTACGTCCCGTTGGGCCCACCACGGCAAACCGACGCTCCGGCTGCGTTCCCCGCAGTTCCTCCGTGCGGCAGGATGGTCACCGTCGCGCTCATCCCGGCGCTGAGCGGGAGATCCGCGGGCTGGCTGTCGATATGGATGCGGACCGGGATGCGTTGCGCGAGCCGGACCCAGTCGAACACCGGATTGGCGTCGATCAGCAGATCGGGGCCGGTCGGGTTGTCGCGATCGCCGATGCCGCGGGCGATCGCCTCCACGGTTCCCGCCAGGCAGCGCGGATCGGAGAGCAGGCGGATCCGGGCGCGATCGCCGGGGTGGATGTCGGTGAGTTTGCTTTCCTCGAAATAGCCGTAAAGGTAGTAGCTGTGGCGGTCGATCAGCGCCAGCACGGGCTGGCCGACGTGCACGTAGTCGCCGGGGCGCAGCAGCAGGTTGGTGACGAAGCCGTCGACGGGCGCGCGGATCTCGGTGCGCTGCAGATCCAGTTGCGCCAGTTGGAGCGCGGTGCGTGCGAGATCGCGTCGGGCGATCGCGCGGGCAGTGTCGGCGCGCGCCTGAGCGAGCCGGGATTGCGCGAGGTGCCAGGCGTTGCGCGCCATCGCGGCGGCGGCATCGGCATCGTCGACCTCTTCGCGCGAGGTGGCGCCGTAGCCGCCTGCGAATCGGCGGCGCCGGGCCCGGTCTTCCTCCATCTGCATCGCCGTGCGGGCTTTGGCGAGATTTTCCTGGCGTTCGCGGACCTGCGCCCGCGCCGACTGCAGAGCGGCCTGCGCCATGGCGAGACGCGCCGCGGCCGTATCGGCGGCGTTGTGGAAGCGCGCGGCATCGACCGTGAACAGCAGGTCGCCGCGGCGCACCGGTTGGTTGTCGCGCACCGGCACGGTGTCGACCAGCCCTCCGACGTCGGGGGCGATGTGGATGACGTCGGCGCGTACGCGCGCGTCGCGTGTCCAGGGCGTGTCGGCCTCGTGGGTCCAGAGGATGCGGGCCAGCAGTGCGGCGAGGACCAGTGCGGCAACGGTCAACGCAATGCGTCCCAGGGGAAGTGCGCGCAGGGTGTGGGGAAGTTTCATGGCAGGACATGGCGCGATGCGAGCGCCAGGACACAAAAGAGGATGAGGAACAGGCTCAGTCGGAACAGCGATGGATGCCATACGCGGCGGTATACGGCATACCGGACCAGCACCTGATCGAGGACCGACCACAAGGCGGCGCTGACGACGAGCAGCGCCAGGACGCCCGGAACCAGCACGCCGGTGAAGTCAAATTCGCGATGCATGGGACACCGGGGCGAGAGGCGTGCGCGCGAAGATCGGCGCGCGGGGGTCCTGCAGCGCGATGCGCAGTTGCAGGAGGTGCGCCCGCAATGGCGCCGGAGGGGTCGCGTCGAGGGCACGGGCGATGGCATCGAGGGCGGCTTGCCGGTCGGGTGTCGCGCTGCGGAAGAGCGCGGCCACGGCGCCGACGACCGCATCGCAGCGGATCCGCACCGCGGCCGGGGGAGCATGGTCGCGCAGGTCCTGCCGCAGTTCGATCAGCGCACGCGCGATTTCCTGCGTCACCAGCGACCACGAGACGATGCGGTCCACCTGATGGCCGCCGGTCGCGGTCTGTCGCAGCAATTGGCTCAGCAGGTCGCGGTGCACGCTCTCGAATCGGGACGCCAGGCCGTCGAGCGGGGCGCTCGCGGCAAGGTCGACCGTCGCGCGCAGGCGGGCCAGCGCCCGCCGCATCGATCCGCGGACCGGCAGCAGGGCGAAGCCCAGCACCGCGGCGAGCAGGCCGACGATCTCCGCGACGGCGCCATTGAAGAGACCGATTGTCGATAGGCGCATGGGATTGTTGATCTGCAGATTGAGGAACATGCCGAGCATCGCACCCATGCCCACGCCGGCCCACCGGGGCCGGGTCCCGAGGTAGAACAGCACGGCCAGCAGCGGCAGGGTGACGGCAACCAGACCGGGGAAGCCGCCGCCGGGGAGCAGGGCGGCCACGACGATGGCGAGCAC
>JAJYBQ010000134.1 GCA_021778935.1 Pseudomonadota bacterium
GGCCGGTCCGCAAGACGCCGGTTGTAGCTCCCTCTCTCACCCCGGAAGCCTACAATCTGACCGTGGCGGGAACGGCGCCACCACTTGTTGGAACGCCGTTCCCGCCGCAATTTTTTTTGATCAAAACAGCAGCATTTGGGTCGCCGGAACCGATTTTTCCTGAAAAAGTGGCATGCCGACCAGGAGGCGCATGCCGGCATATTGTTTTTCCGTCACCGTCATGCACCGCACCGATCCCTTCGGCGGCAGGTTGTCGGCAAGGCGGGCCACATGCTTCGTTTCGGCGTCCTTGCCGTTGATGATCCGACCGTAGACGGACCACTGGATCATGTCGTACCCGTCGTTGAGCAGAAATCTTCGGAACTGCACGTAGGCCCGCTTTTCGGCCTTGGTCACCATCGGGAGATCGAAGAAGACGAGTAATCGCATGTATCGCCTCGTCTCGACCCCCATCAGTACTCCAGGCGATGCTGCTGCAATCCAATCAGGACGGGAAGATCGAGTCCCTTCGCGCCGTCCTCGTAGAGGCGAACAAGGCTTTCCACCGCGTATTCGATCGCAGACAGAACGGACATCCGGCCTTGCGGCATACAGACATCGGAATTGAGCAGCGCGACCAGCGCCTGTTTGTCCACGGGGATCAATTCTCCTTCGGTCGATGCGGGGCTTTTCATGACGTGCAAATCCACCAGTGGCCGGAACGGCTCGATCACATCGTCAGCGAGGTTGAAGGCATTTTGTTCGCTGTCGTGAAAAAGTCCAATGGTGGGATGAAGTCCGTGCGCTACCAGGCCGCGCGCGATCGCGCCCCGGAGTATCGCGTATCCGTAGTCGAGCGCGGCGTTGTTCCAACATTCTTTGGCGCGATGGAAATCAGCGCCGAATAGTTGAGCGAAATAAAATGCGGCTGCCTGCGCTTCCAGGTTTTCCGGATCGCCGGAACGGACGCGACGTGCGTAAGATTGGAGGCGATCGGCGCCGTCCCTTGCGCAGAGGACTAGACAGGCCGCTTGGTTCTCGATTTTGCGTCGAATGATGCTGGCCCATGCCTGCTTTGCTGTCGGCCGAGTCATATCTAGTTGCCGGCGCATCATGCGCGTGGTGCGGGAATGGGGAAGAAACGGAAGGAATACTCCGGCAGGCTGGTGGTTGTGCCCCGTCGCGTACAAGCCGATGCCGTATTCGGCGCAAGCCGAGAGAACCGGGTGCGTGACGGTGATTTCCCGGTGGTTCAGAACGATTACTGCGATATCCTCGAACGGTACGAACGCGGTGTCGTCCTGCTCGATGGCAAGAGAGTAATGCTCCCGCCGCAATTTGGCGGGGCGGGATATCATCACGCTACGCCAGACCACGACGAGGTTCCGGCTGGGCTGGGTATACGTTCCCCAGTGCGTCGACGTGAAACTTCTCGACCGCCACTGCCGTTTTAACGCCGATGCCGCGTATCAATCCATCCTTTCCGGTGTGCTCATTGCGATCATGCGCCCACAAGCTGACGGCGCCGGTCGATCTATCGCAACCGGCGTAATAACCTAGGTGCGACTCCGCCTTCAGGGAAATTTTCACCAAATCGTTGGGGTACAAGGAGAAGCACCACTGAAATTGATCATCGATCCGTGTCCAGTCTCGTTCACTCTTGTGCGCAACGATCGCTCGATTTGGCAAGTCCTTGGTTACCGCATGGTGGACATACAGCGGCACGAGGTGAAACTTCCCGTCCCTTTGGTTCCGGAAGATATCGACGCGGAGCATGGTGTCGTTTTTGGCGATGCCGCCGCGAACCGGAATTCCTGACATTTTGCCGATGACCATGGTTACCGTTCGCACGATCGGACCGGTGGGATGGCCGGTGCGGTCTGGTTTGCGTAATGGGTTGTCCGGCGGGAATGCTTTGTCGCCTTTCCCGCCATGTATTTCCAGGCGGGTGCGGATTGCGGCATAAAGCTTCTCGTTGCGGTGTGGGTCGATCAGATTTTCAAGATCCCGGAGGCTGATGTCGGAGAGCGCCACTTTTTGCGCCACGCCCCCGTCCTTCTTCAACCGCTCCGTCTGCTGGTAGATCGTGTCCTTGTGCGCGGCACCGCTATTCCGGCGCTGCGGCGCACGGGAAACGAACAGGGGACGCAAGGCATCCAGCGCTTGCGGCGGATAGGTTCCGAGGACTTGCATCGCGCCGCGTAGTTCTGCTGGGTCATCCATATGCAACCGGGCGAGAAGCTCTTCGCGGAAGCGGGGCCAAGGGCTTGGGAAATGGCGCTCAAGTTGTTGCCACTTCGCGGCGTCGACAATTTCTCCGGTCTCGAAATCGACGAAACCGGCCCGGACACCCTCCAGTTCGTGCCGTCGGGTATAGTCGGAGAGACGCTTGACCATGCCGCGGCTGCAGGCGGCGACCACTGAAGCGTCCAGTGCATGGTGCCGGTCGCTGTCACTGCGCGCCTTGACCAAGCCCCACCGGGCACGCAGGAATGCGGTCAACTGTCCGCTCAGTACGACGCAGCGCTGGTCCATGCGGCTATCTGCGAGCTTCAGGTAGCGTTCCACGTAGTTCTTGAAAAATTTGCAGATATATCGGGTGTCGTTGAGGTTGCGGTCGCGGAATTCGTCGGCGCCCTTGCCGGCGAAGTCCTTGCGAAGGAGCCGCGCGCGCTTTGCGAGGCGGTACGCTTTGTTCGATCCGACGAATGCCGCGAATTCCCGCCAGCGCGGACTGTCGCTGGCGCCGTCGAGGTACTCGTAAGGGGTCCGGTTCCCCTTGTTGCGGTTTTCTTCCGCAAGCACCAATACCTTGTTGTTCTTGCCGTCGTCGAAACTGCGCGAGTAGGGGAGTGCATGGTCGACTTCCGCGTAACCGAGATCCCGCAATACGCGGTCGAGGTCAAGCGGTTTCAACGAGTAGGCGCATTTCCCGCTTTGCTCTTTGTATAGAAGGAATTTCTCGAACTCGCGTCCCCTAAGTTCGATTCCATGTTCGGCAATGAATTCTGCTCTCAGCTTTTCGTTGCGGTCTCGGTATTCCTCCTGCGCGTTCCGTGCCTTATTGCGTTCATCCCAGGGACGGGACAGGTCGCGCGCCATTTCGATGTGCACCGAAAGCGGGGAGCCGTAGCGGCGTATGACCGCATTCACGACCGCTCGCGATTGATTGAGCGCTCGCAGCACGACGGGATTGCGAGGAATGTCAATGTCGTCTCGAAGCACCATGCGCCCGCCGTTCTCGCGCCCGGAGTACAGGGACGGCAGGTACAGGCCCCGCTCGTCGTCTGTGCGCAGATCGCTATGGTGATACCCCGCAGTGACGCATGCCTCGTCGTACCGGAGCCCGGCCTCCATGTGCGGAACGATCCTGCGGAGCGCCTTGAGGGAGAGGTTGTGGAACCTGTCGAAGCGGATTTGGCACAGCGCCTCAACCACCTTTTCTCCCCCGGGAAGTTGCAATTTGCGCAATTCTGCGACGACTTCGTCGTCATCCTTGAAAACGGAGAGGACCCGGGCGATCTCGTCGAGCAATTCCGGTTTGCCTGCCGCCGCCATGCCCGCGATGCTTTCCCACTCCGTTCCCAGGCCCGCCTTCTTGAGCGTTTTGCGCATTTCCTGCCATGCGGGAAGGTTGACGAGGCGATCAGACTCTGGATCTTTGGCTTTCCCGGCAGCCTGCTGCACATCGGTAGGATACGTAAGGCCGGCAAATCGGAACGTATCCGGTAGTAGGCCATTTTTTTGTAGTGCGGTGCGCAGTTGTTCGTATTTGAGTTCGCCCGCCTGCTTGTAGGGCAGGGGCAAGGCGAACTGGCGTTCCGCGTCAGTCAGTGGGCGCGTCGTGCCTTCGATGACAATGCGCAGATTATTGAGCCTCGTGAGCCACACATGACGTTCGGCTGTGAAGCTGGCTTTGGGTGCCCGGTACTCCTCGCGTTCGAATGTGCACTTTCCAAGCATTTTCAGCAGATCCGTTCCGGCGAGCGGAGGCTTCTGGATCCAAAGCAAGCCGCTTTTCCGGTCGCCGCTTCCGAGGACCGCATTCTGGAAGTCCAATCCGGCGTGTGGGTTGCCGAGCGTCCGTTGTTGCGCGAACAGCGTTGTCAATTCGGCCGCCAGCAAAACGCGGGACAGGGCCTTGTTGTATTCGCCGCGCTTATTGCGCTGCGCATCGGGAAATTCCCGCAGGACCATTTCAGCCGCGCTACGGTAGCCTTTTTCGCTCATTCGCCTGCCCGCTTCGGCAAGGCCCTGTATTACCCGTCCCCCTTCTCCTTTGTCGGACTCTGCCTTTTTCGCCTCCGCTCGGCTGAACCAATGAAAGCCGCGATGTTTGACGATGTGGTAGATCACCCGCGCCCATTCTTCCGAGGACAACCGCCGGTCCAGACCCTCGACGCGCAGGCGCCACGGAGATGTTGGATTGCTGTGTCCACCTCGAACGAAGCTGGCGCTCTCAATGAGGCCTGCGCGCCGGAGCAGGCGAGAAAGCCTGATCAAACGCCATGCGCGACGCCGCAGTCTTCGTCGTGCCAGACGGGCATCACGTCGCACCTTGTTGAGCGATTCTCCCCGGTCAGGAGTCTCCGCCTTGTCAAAGCACCGGACGCCGAGGTCGATGATGCGATCTTCTCCAAGAACGCACCACCCAACCGAAGCGATGCCGATGTCGAGACCCAGCGTATACGGGGAGGTTGTCGTTTGCACGTTTTGTTCCTTGCAGGATAGAATTCCCGCCGTTGTAGTCTTCCGGGGTGAGAGCCGTTGCTACAATAAGGTGGCCACCTTCGTGGTGGCATGCCGAACCCGGCCCGGCGCAAGTCGGGCCTTTCTACTTGGGGATTCGCCGTGCGTCCGCCGGCGAATCCACTGCGTCGACGTCAAACGGCCAGAATATTGGCGCAAGCCGCCGAAATCGACAAGACGCATTCAGCAAATGCCCGCCAATATCCCGCCATCCCGCCCCACCACCCGCGTCGCCGTCGGCGTCCTGGTGCGCGGCGACGGCGCCGTGCTGCTCGCCGACCGGCCCGAGGGTAAACCGTACGCCGGCTATTGGGAGTTTCCGGGCGGCAAGATCGAGGCGGGCGAATCGGTGGAGGCGGCGCTCGCGCGCGAACTGCACGAGGAGCTGGGCCTGCATGTCCAGGCTTCCGAGCCGTGGACGGTGATCGAGCACGACTATCCGCACGCCTACGTGCGGCTGTACTTCCGCCGGGTGTTCGCCTGGGCCGGGGCGCCGGAGCCGAAGGAGGGGCAGCGCTTGCGGTTCCACGACCCGGATGCGCCGCCACCCCAGCCGCTGCTGCCGGCGGCGATCCCGGCTTTGCGCTGGGCGCAGCTTCCCTCCATGACCGTTCTGTCGCCGGGTGACCTGCCCGATGGCGCCGCGGTGCTCCGATGGATCGACGATCGGCTCGGGCGCGGCGCGCGGCAGCTGCTGGTGCGCGAGCCGGGCCTGCGCGTCGCGGACGCGCTGCCGGCGCTGCGTGCCGGCGCGCAGCAGGCGCGCGCGTACGGCGCGCATCTGCTGGTCGATTGGTCCTGTTGCGGGGGCGATGCCGTCGCCGACTGGGAGGGCGGCGTGGTCCGTGCCGCGCGGGCCTTGCGCGACGATGCGCCGGATCGACCCGACGCGCTGCGCCGCGCCGGCCCGGCGGTGTGGTTCGGCGGCGGCGTGCGCGACCGGTCGGACCTCGTGCGCGCGGCGGCTTCGGGTTGCGATTTCGCGCTGATGGAAACGGAGCCCGGGCGCGTTCCGGATTGGGAGGCGATCGCCGATCTGTGCCGGGAGAGCCCGTTGCCGGTCTACGTCCCCTTGGCGCCGTCGGCGCCGACCTTGGCGCGGGCGCGCAGTCTCGGCGCGCATGGCTTGATCTGGCCCGTCTGAGCGCGGCGGGCCGGCCCTATTGGTTGCTCGTCGCCCGCACTTCCTCGATCGTCGTCAACCCCTGCAGCACTTTCTCGATGCCGTCCTGCCGCAGGGTCTGCATGCCGTTGCGGGTCGCGCACGCCAACAGTTCGGCGGGCGTGGCGCGCGTCTGGATGAGGTGGCGCAACTCCTGATTGCTGACCATGAGTTCGTGGATCGCGATCCGCCCCAGCAAGCCGGTGCCGCCGCAGCGCGGGCAGCCCGCGCTGCCGTATCGCATCAGTACGCCGTCCCGGCCGTAGCGGTGCTGCCATTCGGCCGCGGTCGTTTTGCGCACGAGTCGCGCGCCGGCATTCGGCGCGGTCCCAAGGTGGTCGGACAGCAGTTCTTCGATTTCCTCCGCGCTTGCCGGGCGTTCGGTCCGGCAGTGGGGGCAGAGCCGGCGCACGAGGCGCTGGGCCAGCACGCCGAGCAGCGCGTCGGCGAAGTTGAACGGGTCGACGCCGAGGTCGATGAGGCGGGTGATCGTTTCCGACGCGGTATTGGTGTGCAGCGTCGAGAACACGAGGTGTCCCGTGAGCGATGCCTCGACCACCATGTGGGCGGTCTCCGCGTCGCGCGCTTCCCCCACCATGATCACGTCCGGGTCGGCGCGCAGGAAGGCGCGCAGGGCCTTGGCGAAAGTCCAGTCGATCTTCGGGTTGACCTGCACCTGGCGCAGCCCGGCCTGGGTGATTTCCACCGGATCCTCGGCGGTCCAGATCTTGCGCTCAGGGGTGTTGATGTGGCCGAGCGCCGAGTGCAGGGTGGTCGTCTTGCCGGAGCCGGTCGGGCCGACGCACAGCACCAGGCCGTAGGGGCGCTCGATCAATGACCCGAGCCGCAGCAGGTTGTCGGGGCTGAGGTTCATCTGGTCGAGCGGAATCGGCTTGGCCGCCGCCAGCAGCCGCAGAACGGCGTCCTCCAGGCCGTTGCTGGTCGGAATCGTCGCGACGCGCAATTCGAGCTTGTGCTGCGGCGAATAGCGGGCGAAGTTGATCTTGCCGTCCTGGGGCTTGCGCCGCTCCGAGATGTCCAGGTCGCACATGATCTTGATGCGCGACACCAGCGGGTTGGCG
>JAJYBQ010000135.1 GCA_021778935.1 Pseudomonadota bacterium
GCGGCGGACCAGCGCCGGCATCAGGGCGGGCGCGATCGGCGCATCACAGGCGACGTATCCGAGCATCGTCGCCATGTCGGGATGGATCATGCCCGCCCCTTTGGCGATCCCGGTGACCGTCACCACGGTTTCATCCACGGGAATCCGCAACGATGCCGCCTTGGGCACGGTGTCGGTGGTCATGATTGCTTCCGCCGCCGCAGCCCAGGCATGCGCCCGCAGGCATTCCGCGGCATGCGGCAAGCCGCCCAGAAGGCGGTCCATCGGCAACGGCTCCATGATGACACCGGTGGAAAACGGCAACACCTCTTCCGGCCGGCACCCAAGCAGCGACGCCACCGCCGCGCAGCTGCGCCGGGCATCGGCGAGGCCGGAATCGCCCGTTCCGGCGTTTGCGCAGCCCGTGTTGACGACCAGCACGCGCGGCGTCGCGCGCGCAAGGTGCTCGCGCGCCACCAGTACCGGCGCCGCGCAGAAGCGGTTCTGCGTGAACACGGCGCCAACCGCGGCGCCGGCGGCGATGCGGATCAACAGCAGGTCCTTGCGGCCGGCCTTGCGGATGCCGGCCTCGGCCCAACCGAGCTCGATGCCCGGAACGGCAAGCAGGTCGGTCGGAACGGGGGCAGGAAGGTTCACGGACACGGATATCTCCAGCAGGGTTCGATCGAGTCTGGTTCGGAGTTCTTCTTCATACCCTCACCCCAACCCTCTCCCGCAAGCGGGAGAGGGGATGAAACCGGCGAAACGCGGCGCGAGATCCGCATCGCCGAACCGACCCTCCAGGCTCGCGCGGGGTTCAGGGAAAATCGGTCAGGCGAGTTTGCCGTGGCACTGCTTGTACTTCTTGCCGCTCCCACATGGGCAGGGGTCGTTGCGGCCGATCTTGTCGGCGGCCCGGCGAAACGTATGCCCGGAAGTTTCGTCGGGACCGGCAGGCACGGCCGACAGCAGCGCGGCGGCTTCGGCCTCGGCCTCGCCGGCTCCGATCGCGGCCATCGCCGCGGCAAAGTCGGCATGCTGTGCCTGCGCACGCCCGGCGCGCAGCTCGGCTTCCCGCTCGATCTGCTCCTCCGTGCGCTCGATCTCCTCGGCCGACTGGATTTGCACGTGCATGAGCACGCGCACCACCTCGGCCCGCACGCGATCGATCAGCGCCCCGAACAGCTCGAACGCCTCGCGCTTGTATTCCTGCTTGGGTTGCTGCTGCGCATACCCGCGGAGATGGATTCCCTGCCGCAGGTGGTCCAGCGCGGAGAGATGCTCGCGCCATTGCTGGTCGAGGGTGCTCAACATGATCGACCGCTCGAACCCGGTAAACGCCTCGCGATCGACCAGCTCCAGCTTGGCGTCGTAGGCCGCATCGGCGGCGGCGAGCACCCGTTCGACCACGGCGCCGCCATCGATCTGCGCCTCCTCGTCCAGCCAGCGGGCGATCGGCAAGGAAATCTGCCAGTCTTCCGCCAGCGCACGCTCCAACCCCGCAACGTCCCACTGCTCCTCGACGGTGTCCGGCGGGATGAATCCGCGCACCAGATCCGTGAACAGGCCGTGGCGCAGGTTCGCCGCCATGGCGCCGACATCCTGGGCCTCCAGGATGTCGTTGCGCAGGCGATAGATCTCCTTGCGCTGCTCGTTCGACACGTCGTCGTAGTCGAGCAACTGCTTGCGAATATCGAAGTTTCGCGCCTCGACCTTGCGTTGCGCCGTTTCGATCGAGCGTGTCACCATGCCCGCCTCGATGGCCTCGCCCTCCGGCATGTTGAGTTTGTCCATGATCATGCGCATGCGGTCGCCCGCGAAGATGCGCAGCAACGGATCCTCCATGGACAGATAGAAGCGCGATTCCCCCGGATCGCCCTGACGGCCGGAACGGCCCCGCAACTGGTTGTCGATACGGCGCGACTCGTGACGCTCCGAACCGATGATCATCAGGCCGCCCGCGGCCAGCACCTGGTCGTGCAACTGCTGCCAGTCGGCGCGCATCTTCGCCACGCGCTCCTGGATGATGGCGGGGTCGAGCGATGGGTCGTTCTTCAGCGCCTCGACCGGCTTCTCGACACTGCCCCCCAGCACGATGTCGGTGCCGCGGCCGGCCATGTTCGTCGCGATGGTGATCATCCCGGGTCGTCCCGCCTGGGCGACGATGTCGGCCTCGCGTTCGTGCTGCTTGGCGTTGAGGACCTGGTGCGGCAGCGTTTCGGCCTGCAACAGACCGGCGATCAGCTCGGAATTCTCGATCGAGGTCGTGCCCACCAGCACCGGCTGGCCACGCTGGTAGCAGTCGCGAATGTCCGCCAGGATCGCGTTGTACTTCTCGCGCGCCGTGCGGTAGATCTTGTCCTGCCGGTCGATGCGGATCGCGGGGTGATGGGTCGGGATGACGACGGTTTCGAGTCCGTAGATCTCCTGAAACTCGTAGGCCTCGGTATCGGCCGTGCCGGTCATCCCGGCGAGCTTGCCGTACATGCGGAAATAATTCTGGAAGGTGATCGAGGCGAGCGTCTGGTTTTCCTGCTGCACCGCCACCCCTTCCTTGGCCTCGACCGCCTGGTGCAAGCCCTCCGACCAGCGTCGCCCGGGCATCAGGCGCCCGGTGAACTCGTCAACGATGATCACCTCACCGTCCTGCACCACATAGTGCTGGTCACGATGAAAGAGATGGTGGGCCCGCAAGGCGGCATTGAGGTGGTGCATCAGCACGATGTTGTGCGGCGAGTAGAGGCTCTCGCCCTCGCCGAGCAGACCGCGCTGCGCCAGGATGCGCTCGACTTTCTCGTGGCCGCGTTCGGAGATATGGATCTGGTGGCCCTTTTCATCCACCCAGAAATCTCCCTCGCCGTCTTCCGCCTCCTGGCGCGTCAGCAGCGACGGAATCTCGTTGACGTGCCGATACAGCTCCGTATTGTCTTCCGACGGGCCGGAAATGATCAGGGGGGTGCGCGCCTCGTCGATGAGGATCGAGTCCACTTCATCGACGATGGCGAAGTTCAGGCCGCGCTGGCGACGGTCCTCGATCCGGTACTCCATGTTGTCGCGGAGGTAGTCGAAGCCGAACTCGTTGTTGGTCCCGTAGGTGATGTCCGCGGCGTAGGCGCTGCGCTTGTCGCCGCCGTCCTGCTGGGTCAGGATCACCCCGACGCGCAGGCCGAGGAAGCGATAAAGGCGCCCCATCCATTCCGCATCACGGCTTGCCAGGTAGTCGTTGACGGTGACCACATGCACGCCCTTGCCGGTCAGGGCATTCAGATAGACCGCCAGGGTGGCCGTCAGGGTCTTGCCCTCGCCGGTGCGCATCTCGGCGATCTTGCCTTGATGCAACACCATGCCGCCGATGAGCTGGACGTCGAAGTGCCGCATGCCCATGACGCGCTGCGACGCCTCCCGGACGACTGCGAACGCCTCCGGCAACAGATCGTCGAGCGATTCGCCCGCCGCATGGCGCGCACGAAACTCCCCGGTCTTGGCGGCGAGTTGCTCGTCGGTCAGCGGCGTGAGCGTGGGCTCGAGCGCATTGATGCGCGCGACGGATTTCTGAAAATCCCGCAGCAGTCGCTGGTTGCGACTCCCGAAGATCTTGGTGAGGAATGTCGAAAACATCGCGTGCCAGCCTGATCGGTGGCGCGGGGCGCATCCCGGCAAGCGAGGGCTCCACCGGTCGCCCCCACGCCAGGGCGGAGGAAAACGACGGATTATAGGGGCAGGGCGGCGCCGCCCCCTATGTTTCCGTCCGGACCTACTGGACGCTCACTGCTCCGGCCGAATGGGCGAGTTTGGCGTGGACCCAATGACGCCCCTTGCCCCGGAACCCATGCTGCAAGGCGGCGAGATAGCGCGTGGGGTTCTGCGGCACGCCATGGATGCGCACCTCGAAATGCAGGTGCGGCCCAGTCGACCACCCGGTGGATCCGACCCTGGCGATTTCCTGGCCCTTGCGGACGATGTCGCCGACCTTCACATCAAGCCGGCTGGCGTGCCCGTAGATCGTCGACAAGCCGCCGCCATGGTCGATCTCGACCATATTGCCGTAGTCGGGAGTTCGTTGGGCGCGCACCACCACCCCTCCGGCCGCGGCAAGGATCGGCGTACCGGTCGGCGCATCGAAATCGATGCCCGGATGCAAGGACCAGCGACCGGTGAACGGATCCAGGCGCTCGCCGTAGCCCGAGCCGATATAGCCGGTGCGTACCGGCGTTCCATGGGGCAGGAGGGCATCGCTCGCCTGATTCGCCTCCAGTTCCGACTCGACGACGCGGAGGTAGTCGGAGCGCTGCTCGACCTGCTTATCCACGCTCGCGACTTGCTGCTGCAGCTCGCCGATCGTCACCGGGCGCGCACCGGGATCGAGGGGGCCGCCCTCGCCCGGCAGTTCACCGAAGCGGAAGGTTTCCGGATTGATCCCGGCAAGCTTGGAAACGCGTTCGCCCAGGGCGTCGAGGCGGAGCAGTTGCGCCTGCATCGTCCCCACCATCTTTGCCATCGCCGAAACCTTGGTCTGCGCCGTCATTTCGTCACGCTGGACTTGGTCGTGGGCCATGAACGAAACCAGGTTTCGCACGTAGGGGATATGCCCCGTGACCGCCAGCCGGACCGTCACCGCGAAAATGACGGCGGTGGCGGCAAAGACCAGAAAACCGAACCCGGCAAATGCGGCGAAAAACCCGGTACGGGTGAGATGCATCGTCCGCGCGCGCGACAGACGCCGATCCACAAAAATAATCTGCACAATCCCTCCCCACGCCAAGCAGGACATGCTCGGCTACGATTGCTTTCCGTTATACGGGCCGACCCGCCCCGTTCCAACCCCCCGAAACAGGCAAGCCCATCGGATGAACGTCCCCTCCCGCCGCCTCGACCGCATTCTCACCGACCATGCGGTCACCGCGTCGCTACTCGCCCGGCGTGCCGCCGGACTGGCGGCGGCGCAGGCCGTCGCGCCCATCCTGTCCGAACTGCTGCCGGGGTTCGACCCGCTTCGCGCCGGCGCCTGCGACGTACGCGGACGCATCCTGCGGATCTGGCTGCGCTCCAATGCGCAGTCGACGAAGCTGCGGCAAGCCAGCCCACGCCTGCTCGCAACCCTACAGCAGCGAGGGTTGGACATTAGCGAAATTCGATTCGGTATTCAACCGCGAAGCCGACCTGCATCGCCGTCGCCTGCCGAGGATGCACAAGCCGATGGGCAGCGACGGCGCGATCTCCAGAACGCGCTGCTGTTTTCAAACAAGTTAGCGCTCACACTTCAGGACGGAACCCTACGCGAGTCCGTACGCAGGCTACGCCGGACGGTTGCACACCGCCTTGCCGAAAACGGAGTGCAGGAACAACGCTGAAGAGGCGGTGCCGCCAGCGCAGCGGCACGGACGGCCGGACGGGGTTGGGGATCGATGAGGCAATTGCGGGGATGACGCGCGCACCGCGCAGTTCCGTTCCAAACGGAATGAAGCACGACCATCATGTCTAGCCGATCGCCCGAAACGCGCGTGGCGCCTGCCCGGCGTCGGTGAAGCGAACGATCTCATACGCCTCCGGGTCCGCCAACAGGGCTCGCAGCAACTGGTTGTTGAGCGCGTGGCCGGAGCGGTGGGCGCGGTACGCCGCCATCAGGGGGTGCCCCAACAGGTACAGATCGCCCAGCGCATCCAGGATCTTGTGCTTGGCGAATTCATCACCGCTGCGCAGGCCGTCGGTATTGAGAACCCGATACTCGTCCATCACGATCGCGTTCTCGAAACTGCCGCCGAGCGCAAGGCCTGCGGCCCGCAAGGCTTCGACCTCGTTGACGAAACCGAATGTGCGGGAGCGCGCAACCGCCGCAACGTAGTCGTCGCGATCGAAATCGACTTCGACGTCCTGCGTCGTCGAGTCGATCGCCGGGTGGTTGAAGTTGATCGAAAACCGCAGCTTGTAGCCGAAATGCGGCTCCAGGCGAGCCCACTTCGCCTGGTCGCCGGTTCCTTCCCGCACCTCCACCGGCTTGCGCACGCGCACGAAACGCCGCGCCGCCGCCTGCTCGACGATGCCCACCGACCGGATCAGGAACACGAAACTCGCCGCGCTCCCGTCCATGATCGGAATTTCCGCTGCATCGACGTCGACATAGCAATTGTCGACGCCGAGCCCGGCCAGCGCGGACATCAGATGCTCGACCGTAGCGATCCGCACACCGCCCTGGTCGAGGGTCGACGCCATGCGGGTATCCCCGACCGCCTTTGCGGAAGCCGGGATCTCGACCACCGGGTGGCAGTCGGTCCGACGGAAGACGATGCCGGTGTCCGGAGGGGCAGGACGCAGGACCAGTTCGACCCGCGTCCCGCTGTGCAAGCCGATGCCGACAGTCCGCGCAACCGCGCGTAAGGTATGTTGTGCAACCATGTTCGGGCAGAATTCTATCGTCCGCTTTTCCAGGAACCCGCATATGTCTTTGTTACGGAGCGTTTCTTCCTCATTTTCCCCGACGCGCGCCGGGTTTGCCGGGGTTCTGGTAGCAGCGCTTGCCGCCACCGCGCCGATGCCCCCCCCGGCCTTCGCCCAAACCCCTCCGCCTCCGTCCACCGCCACGCAACTGCCGCTCACGACGACGGCGCAACTGCTCGCCGGCGTCATGCCGAAGGGCAAGCTCGCCCGAAATCCCGTCGTCGCGGACATCGTCGCGGGGCCAGCCTGGCGCGCGCACCGCGCCGCCGCGCGGGCGGGTGCCCGGCAACTGCGCATCCGTCTGGCGCACATGCATGCCTGGGAAGCTCGTCACCTGCCGCCGACCCACGGCACCCTGCTCTACCCGTTCAGCGGCCCCGACCTGATCAACGCCTACGCCCTGTTCCCGGATGCCGACACCTACGTATTCTTCAGCCTGGAACCCGTCGGGACGGTTCCGCCGCTCGGCAGCCTCGACGACAG
>JAJYBQ010000136.1 GCA_021778935.1 Pseudomonadota bacterium
TATTTTCGCGGCACGCCCAGCGGCGTGGGCGGCATCGGCCTTTTCGACGTGATGGAGGAGGCGGTGCGCATGCACAAGGCGGCCTTCGGCGCCGATCCGGTGCTCGCGACGATGCTCGACGCCGGCGGCGAATATGCCTTCCGCGTCCGTGGCGAGGAGCACATGTGGACGCCCGATGCGATCGCCAAGCTGCAGCATGCGACGCGCGGCGCCAATTATCAGACCTACAAGGAATACGCGCAGCTCATCAATGACCAGTCGCGCCGGCACATGACGCTCCGTGGGCTGTTCGAATTCCGCGTCGATCCGAAGAAGGCGATCGCCCTCGACGAGGTCGAGCCTGCCCGGGAAATCGTCAAGCGTTTCGCCACCGGCGCAATGTCGCTCGGCAGCATTTCCACCGAAGCGCATGCGACGCTCGCGGTTGCGATGAACCGCATCGGCGGCAAGAGCAATACCGGCGAGGGGGGCGAGGACGAGCGCCGCTACGCGCAGGAACTGCGCGGCGCGGCCGGTGGGGGCACGGTCCGTGATGGCGACACGCTTGCCTCGGTGCTGGGCAAGGACCTGATCGAGGCGGATATCCCCCTGCGCGCGGGCGACTCGCTGCGTTCGCGCATCAAGCAGGTGGCATCCGGTCGCTTCGGCGTGACGGCCGAATACCTCGCGTCAGCGGACCAGATCCAGATCAAGATGGCGCAGGGCGCCAAGCCTGGCGAGGGCGGGCAGCTGCCCGGGCACAAGGTGTCCGACTACATCGCCAAGCTGCGTTTTTCCGTGCCGGGGGTCGGCCTCATTTCGCCGCCTCCCCACCACGACATCTACTCGATCGAAGACTTGGCGCAGCTGATCCATGACCTGAAGAACGCCAACGCCAAGGCGTCGATCTCGGTCAAGCTCGTTTCCGAAGTCGGGGTCGGCACGGTAGCCGCGGGCGTGGCCAAGGCCAAGGCCGATCACGTCACCATTTCCGGCTACGACGGCGGCACGGGCGCCTCGCCCGTGTCGTCGATCAAACATGCCGGCGGACCGTGGGAACTCGGTTTGGCCGAGACGCAGCAGACGCTGGTGCTCAATCGCCTGCGTGGGCGCATTGCCGTGCAGGTCGACGGCCAGATGAAGACCGGACGCGACGTGGTCATCGGGGCGCTGCTGGGCGCGGACGAATTCGGCTTCGCGACCGCGCCGTTGGTCGTCGAAGGCTGCATCATGATGCGCAAGTGCCACCTCAATACCTGCCCGGTCGGCGTGGCCACACAGGACCCGGTGCTGCGCCGCCGCTTCACCGGGCAGCCGGATCATGTCGTCAACTATTTCTTCTTTGTGGCCGAAGAGGTGCGCGAGATCATGGCGCAGCTCGGCATTCGCCGCTTCGAGGATCTCATCGGCCGCACCGATCTGCTCGATACCCGCAGGGGCGTCCAGCACTGGAAGGCCAAAGGCCTGGATTTTTCGCGCATCTTCCACCGCCCCGAACTGCCGGCGGGTGTGGCGTGGCGCAAGAGCGAGGAGCAGGATCACGGCCTCCAGGGCGCGATCGACCACAAGCTCATCGAGCAGAGCAAGGCGGCAATCGAGCGCGGCGAACGGGTGAGTTTCATCCACCCGATCCGCAACATTAACCGTACGGTGGGTACGATGCTGTCCGCGGAGGTCGCGCGCCGATATGGGCATGCAGGGCTCCCCGACGACACTATTCACATCCAGTTCCAGGGCACGGCGGGCCAGAGTTTCGGCGCCTTCCTTGCCCGCGGCATCACGCTCGACCTGGTCGGCGATGCCAATGACTATACCGGCAAGGGACTGTCGGGCGGCCGGGTGATCGTGCGCTCGCCCAACGACTTCCGCGGCTACGGCCCGGAACACATCATCGTCGGTAACACCGTGCTCTATGGCGCAACCGGCGGCGAGGCGTACTTCAACGGCGTCGCGGGCGAACGCTTCGCGGTGCGCAACTCCGGTGCCGCGGCGGTGGTCGAGGGCACCGGCGACCACGGTTGCGAGTACATGACGCGCGGCACCGTTGTCGTGCTGGGTGCAACCGGGCGCAATTTCGCCGGCGGCATGTCGGGCGGCATCGCCTACGTCTACGATGAAACCGGCCACTTCCCGGCCCGATGCAATCTGGCGATGGTCGCCGCCGAGCCGCTGATGTCGGCGAAGCAGCAGGAGGAGCGCGTCGATCGCGCGGTCTGGCACGCCTGGGGGAACAATCCGCCCGCAGCCGACGAAGCCATCCTGCGCGAACTGATCGAACGGCACTTCCGTCATACCGGGAGTTCCCGCGCCAAGGAAATCCTGGCGGACTGGGAGCGGACGCGGGGACGCTTCGTCAAAGTGTTCCCGCATGAGTACCGGCGGGCGCTGCAGGAACTGTCCGGGGCGCGGACGGAACGCAAGGCGGCGTGACAGGGCGCTGCGGCGATGGGGGTGTACCCCCCCTCTCCCGCGTGCGGGAGCAGGCGGGGGGTGAGGGTGTCAAATTAGGAACGAACGATGGGCAAGATCACGGGATTTCTTGAATTCCCCCGGCAGGAAGAAACGGCCGAAGCGGTCGCCGAGCGCAGGAAGTACTGGCACGAATTCGTCGCGCATCTGGATCCGGAGCGCGCAGCCGTGCAGGGCGCGCGTTGCATGGATTGCGGGATTCCGTTTTGCACCAACGGCTGCCCGGTCAACAACATCATTCCGGACTTCAACGATCTGGTGTACCGGAACCGTTGGCGCGACGCGATGGAGGTTTTGCACTCGACGAACAACTTCCCCGAGTTCACCGGGCGGATCTGTCCTGCGCCCTGCGAAGCCGCCTGCACGCTCAATATCAACGATGCCGCGGTCGGTATCAAGTCGATCGAACATGCGATCATCGACCGCGCCTGGGACGAGGGTTGGGTGGTGCCCCAGCCGCCTGCCCGCAAGACCGGCAAGCGGGTGGCGGTCGTCGGCAGCGGCCCTGCAGGCATGGCCTGCGCCCAGCAGCTGGCGCGCGCCGGCCACGACGTCACGGTTTTCGAAAAGAACGATCGGATCGGCGGCTTGCTGCGCTACGGCATCCCGGACTTCAAGCTCGAAAAGCGGGTCATCGACCGGCGCGTCGATCAGATGCAGGCCGAGGGAGTGGTCTTTCGCACGGGCGTGCTGGTCGGCCAGGCCGATCTCGGGCCGGTCCTGCGGACCGGCAACGAGCAGGTCGGGGGGCAAACCCTGATCGATGAGTTCGATGCCGTGGCACTGACCGGCGGCGCGGAACAGCCGCGAGATCTTCCCGTGCCGGGGCGCGATTTGCGGGGCGTGCATTTCGCACTGGAGTTCCTGACGGCGCAGAACCGCGTGGTTGCGGGGGAAACCGTGCCGGGACAGATCCTCGCCAAGGGCAAGCACGTCGTCGTGATCGGCGGCGGCGACACCGGATCGGATTGCGTCGGCACCTCCAACCGGCAAGGGGCGAAGTCGGTGACGCAGATCGAATTGATGCCGCGACCGCCGGAACAGGAAAACAAGCCGCTCACCTGGCCCTACTGGCCGCTGCGTTTGCGCACCTCCTCCTCCCACGAGGAAGGTTGCGGTCGCGATTGGGCGATCGTCACGAAGTCGTTCCGCGGCGATGAACAGGGGAGCGTCAACGCGCTGGTCTGCGCGCGTGTCGAATGGCAAAAGGATCCGGTGACCGGCCAGCACAAGATGGTCGAGGTGGCGGGGTCGGAATTCGAGTTGCGTGCCGACCTCGTGTTCCTGGCCATGGGGTTTGTCGCCCCGGTCGCCTCGCTGCTGGACGCGTTCGGCGTCGACAAGGATGCGCGCGCCAACGCGCGCGCTACGACCGAAGAGGGCGGCGCGATGCCGCCCTATGCGACCTCGCGCGCGAAGGTCTTTGCCGCCGGAGACGTGCGGCGCGGGCAGTCGCTGGTGGTTTGGGCGATCCGCGAAGGTCGGCAGTGCGCGCGATCGATCGACGAGTTCCTGATGGGCGCATCAGACTTGCCGCGTTAGCGTTGGCGTCGGCTCTTGCCAAACGCGCGACAGGCTTGCGGCTGGTTGCGAGCGAAGTGCACCACCATTCCCCCTCTCCCGCTTGCGGGAGAGGGCGGGGGTGAGGGTGCATGCGATGGAACCAATTCGTTACAGGCACGGAAACCTTCGTGTGCGAGAATCCGCCGGATTCCTCTCGCGAAAGAACCGTGTTGCCGCCGCCTGAATCCGCCGCCGATCCCCGCGCGACGCAGCTCTTGGTCCGCATTGAAGAAGTGACCTTCGGCTATGACGCACGGGTCATCCTTTCCGGCGTTTCGCTCGATTTCCCGCGCGGGCAGGTCGTCGCCATCATGGGGAGTTCCGGTTGCGGCAAGACCACCTTGCTGCGCTTGATCGGCGGCGTGCTCACGCCGCGCCGCGGACACGTCTGGTTCGATGGTGCATTGGTGGATCCGACGGACCGCATCGCGCTGTACGCGATGCGCCGCCGCATGGGCATGCTGTTCCAGTTCGGCGCGCTGTTCACCGACCTGACCGTATTCGACAACGTCGCGTTTCCGCTGCGCGAAAATACCGACCTGCCCGAATCGATGATCCGCGACATCGTGCTGATGAAACTCAACGCGGTCGGGCTTCGGGGTACGGCCCCCTTGCGGATCGCCGAGGTATCCGGCGGCATGGCACGGCGCATCGCGCTGGCGCGCGCAATCGCGCTCGACCCGGAAATCCTGCTATACGACGAGCCGTTCACCGGGCTCGATCCAATCTCGGTAGGGGTGACCGCCAACCTGATCCGGCAGTTGAACGACGCGACCGGTGCGACGTCTCTCATCGTCTCGCACGACGTCGAGGAGTGCTTCCAGATCTGCGACACCGCCTATGTGCTGTCGGGCGGCCGGGTGATCGGGCACGGCACGCCGGCCGAGTTGCTGGCGAGCGATGACCCGGAACTGCGGCAGTTCATTCGCGGCGAACCCGATGGCCCGGTGCGCTTTCACTACCCGGCGCCGCCGATCGACCAGGACTTCGGGGTGGTTCGATGAGCGGGGTCGATGTGCTGGCAAGGCTCGGTGCGCGCGCGCTCGCGGTGCTCGTCGGCCTGGGCCGCGGCGCGGCGTTCTTCGTCGAGTTGCTGCGCCACCTGCCGGCCGCATTCCGCCGATTCACGCTGACGGTGACACAGGTGTACATGGTCGGCAACCACTCGCTGTCGATCATCGCCGCATCGGGTGCGACGGTGGGACTGGTTCTCGCGTTGCAGGGGTACATCACCCTCAGCCGGTTCGGCGCGTCGTCGTCGCTCGGCCTGCTGGTTGCGCTGTCCCTGTTGCGCGAACTGGGGCCGGTCCTGACCGCCCTGCTCTTTGCCGGCCGGGCCGGCACCTCCCTTACGGCGGAGATCGGCCTCATGAAGGCGGGCGAGCAGCTCGCCGCGATGGAGATGATGGCCGTCGATCCGCGGGATCGGATCCTCGCGCCGCGGTTTGTCGCCGGTGTCATCGCTGTGCCCCTGCTCGCGGCGGTGTTCTCGGCTGTCGGGATCCTCGCGGCCTATGGCGTCGGCGTGATGATGATCGGCATTGATTCCGGCGCGTTCTGGTCGCAGATGCAAAGCGGCGTCGACTGGATTCAGGATCTCGGCAACGGCATCGTCAAGAGCTGCGTGTTCGGCGTCGCGACCACGTTCATCGCGCTCCATACCGGCTATGAATGCGAGGCGACGCCGGAAGGCGTGGCACGCGCGACGACCCGGACCGTCGTCGTGTCGTCGCTCTCCGTGCTGGCCCTGGACTTCGTGCTCACGGCGCTGATGTTCACGGGAGATTAATGGAATGCAGGGAAGCTGCGGCTCGGCCGCGCTTCCCGCGCAAGAACCAGGGGAAGTTCTATGGAAAAAAAACAGACGGAAGCGCTCGTGGGCCTGTTCGTGCTGCTGGGCATGTTGGCGGTGGTGTTCCTCGCGCTCAAGGCGGCGAATCTCACGAGTTTTTCGTTCGACGAGACGTATCCGGTCTATGCGCGATTCGACAATATCGGAGGACTCAAGGTCCGCGCTCCGGTGAAGAGTTCGGGCGTCACGGTCGGGCGCGTTGCGGCGATCACCTTTGACGACAAGGGGTTTCAGGCCGTGGTGCAGATGGATCTCGACCGGCAGTACCGGTTTCCCGACGACACCTCCGCGAAGATTCTCACCTCGGGGCTGCTGGGCGACCAGTACATCGGCCTGGATGCCGGCGGTGACGACAAGAATCTCAAACCCGGCGACACCATCAAGATGGCGCAGTCGGCAATCGTGCTGGAAAACCTGATTGGCCAGTTTCTCTACAACAAGGCGGCGGAAGGAGCGCAGAAGAGCAAATGAAGCGACGTCTCCTGTCTCGAAGCGCGCGGCGCGCGGCGATCGCCACGGCCTCACTGGGCGCCATGCTGGCGGCGGCGGGGTGTGCCACCGTGCCGCCGGGCGCCGGGAAGAATCCCGCCGACCCGTATGAACGGTTCAACCGCCAGATGTATGCGTTCAACGATTTCTTCGATCGCCGCGTCGGCAAACCGGTTGCCGAGGGATATATCGACGCGATTCCAAAGCCGGTGCGGACCTGCGTCGGCAACGTCTTTTCCAACCTTGGCGAGATCGCCACCTTCGTCGACACCTCGCTCGAAGGCCGCCCGCACGACGCCGCCGTCTCGTTCGGCCGCCTGGTTCTGAACACGACCTTCGGACTGGGCGGCTGTCTCGATCTGGGACCGCGGTTCGGTCTGTATCGCAACAAGCAGGATTTCGGCCTGGCGATGGGCAACTGGGGCGTTCCGTCCGGTCCGTACATCGTGCTGCCGTTCCTGGGGCCGTCGACGGTGCGCGATACCGTCGGCATGGTGCCG
>JAJYBQ010000137.1 GCA_021778935.1 Pseudomonadota bacterium
CGCACCATGCCGCATTCCGATCTCGCCGGGGCCGCGCGCACCGGCATGGGCTTCAAAGAATTCGTCGCCTTCATCGCCGCCGTCATGGCGACGAATGCCCTGGCCATCGACACCATGCTGCCGGCGCTGCCGCTCATCGGCCGGGCGCTCCACATTGCCCACGACAACGACCGTCAGTGGATCGTCACCGCGTACTTGCTGGGTTTCGGCATGGCGCAACTCGTGTACGGCACGCTGGCCGACCGCTACGGCCGGCGGCCCGTGCTGTTCGTCGCGCTCGTCCTCTACGCCTTGTTCAGTGTCTTTGCCGGCATGGCCGATTCGCTGCGCACGATGCTTCTCGCACGGGTGCTGCAGGGCATCGGCGCGGCCGGTACGCGTGTGCTCGCGGTGTCGATCGTGCGCGATCGCTACGCGGGCCGGCAGATGGCGCGCGTGATGTCGCTCGCGTTCCTGGTCTTTTTCGCGGTTCCGGTGGCGGCGCCCTCGATCGGCCAGCTCGTCATGCTGTTCGAACCCTGGCGCGCGGTCTTTCACCTGCTTGCGCTGTTCGGCGGCGCAGTCGCGGTGTGGGGCGCCGTACGCCTGCCCGAAACCCTGCACGAATCCGACCGGCTGCGCATCGAAATCCCACGGATCGCCGCGGCGTTCCGGGAGTGCGTGTCGGACCGCAAGGCCGTCGGATACACCTTCGCACAGGCCATCCTCTTCGGTGGCCTGCTGGGATACATCAACGCGGCGCAGCAGATTTTCACCGACGTCTATCACGTGCCTTCGCGATTCCCGGTCTTCTTCGGCTGCACCGCGGCATTCCTGGCGGCGGCATCGCTGCTCAACGCGCGCATTGTCGGGCGGCTCGGCATGCACCGCGTTTCGCACGCGGCGTTGTTCGGATATGTCGCCGTCGCGGCATCGCATGTGGTGATCGCCCGGCTGGGCGGCGACACCCTGTGGGTGTTCGCCGGGGCGCAGGCCTTGATCCTGTTTTGCATCGGCTTGATCGGCCCCAATTTTGGCGCGCTTGCCATGGAATCCATGGGGCATGTCGCGGGCACCGCATCGTCGCTGCAGGGTTTCGTCACCTCGGTCGGTGGCGCCTTGGTGGGATTCGCGATCGGCCAGCAATTCGACGGCACGACCCTGCCGATCTGCGTCGGCTATCTTGCTGTGGCGGTCTCGGCGTTGGCGATCGTGATCGCCACCGAAAACGGTCGCTTGTTCCGCTCGACCCCGCCAGCCGCCGCAGTCGACGTGGCGTAAAGTCCTCCCGATACAGGAACCCGGTTCGGCGGAGGCGCGAGCAATCGATGAAAATCGGCGTCGTCGGCGGTGGCATCAATGGCCTGTGTTGCGCCTGGGAGTTGGCGCGGCAGGGCCACGCCGTTCGCCTGTTCGAGCGCGATCGCCTGATGCAGGCCACCAGCCGGGCCACATCCAAGCTCCTGCACGGGGGGCTGCGCTATATCGAGAACGGCGAATTCCGTCTGGTGCGCGAGGCGTTGCACGAGCGCGATGCCTGGTTGCGACGCGCGCCCGAACTGGCCCGCCCCTTGCGCCTGATTGTGCCGCAATACGCCGGCGGCCGGCGCGGGCGCCTGACGATCGGGCTGGGCCTGTGGATCTATGACCGGCTCGCCGGCGACAGCGCACTCCCCGGCCACCGTCATCTTCGCGCCCCGGAGCTGTTGCAGCGCCTTTCGGACTTGCGTCCGGACGGGTTGCAGGGGGGGTACGAATTTTCCGACGCCCAGATGGACGATTACCGGCTCGGGCTGTGGGTTGCGGAGCAGGCGAGGCAGGCGGGGGCCCGGATCGGCGAGGGCGAGGAGGTGATCCGCTGCGACGAGGAGGGCGGCGTGCACACGACGGCCGGCGCGCACCGGTTCGACCGCGTGCTCAATGTCGCCGGCCCGTGGGCGGGAGAGTTGCTGCGCCGCAGCGGGCTCACCGCACCGGTTCGCCTCGACCTGGTCCGGGGCAGCCACTTGGTGCTCGAACGCGCGTGCGAGCAGGCGCTCCTGCTCGAGGTCCCCGGCGAGAAACGGATCTTTTTCGTGCTTCCGTGGCAGGGACACACCCTGGTCGGCACCACCGAAGTGCGCCAGAGTCTCGACGAAGCGATCTTGCCCAGCGCCGAGGAAGAGCATTATCTGCTGCGTGCGTACGGCCACTATTTCCCGGCGGAAACGCCCACAGTTGCGGGGCGCTTCGCGGGTGTGCGGCCTCTCCTCGGCGGCGCCGCCAGCCCGAGCGACGCGAGCCGGGAATACGTCATCCACCGCAGCGGCCGGCTGATCACCGTCTTCGGAGGCAAGTGGACCACCGCGATGGCCTTGGCGCGCCGGGTCGCAGGCGTGGCGTCCTGAACCGCCGGCAGGCCGACGCGGGAGCATTCCGGCCGGATTCGATTACCCTTGCAACCCGACCTTCTGCCTCGCCGGCATGCCTGTGCGGGTCGGTTCCGCATGCCGGGCGAATCCCGGCGCGGGATCGCGCAGGGCCTCCGGGCGGAATCTTGGTGAGGAGAAAATCCTGGTGAGGAGTAAAAATGTCGTCCTTTCGGCTTGGCGTATTGGCCATAGGCCTTGTGGTCATTCTCATGCCCATCCTTTTTCTGGCCGCTTCGGTTTGGGATTTCCTGAAATCGAAATGGAGCGCAAAGGACGAAAAGAAGTGACTGGCGTGCAGTAGCCGGCGAAGTTCCGCCGCAGCGTGCCGCGGCGTGGCGATTCCCGCTCCGGAGCGTCGGCCGCACACCACACGATAAGCCGATGGACCCGACCTCGCTGTATGTAGTCTCGATAGCCTTCATCGCAGCCCTCGTCCGCTCGACGTTCGGGTTCGGTGAGGCGCTGTTCGCCGTCCCGCTGCTGGCCTTGTGGCTGCCGCTCAAAATCGTTACGCCGCTGGTTGTGCTGCTTTCGATCACGATCGCGGGAAGTGTGGTTGCGCAGACCACAGAGGATGGTAGGCCCGAAAGGCCGAAGGTTGCCCGTCGTTACTTCGTTGTCGTATCCGGCCCACGCTTCGTACGAAGACACCCACCTACAACGATCCGGGATCCGAAGAGGGGAGCGCCGGGCAACCCACCAGTCTTCCGCGTGCTCACACCTCGTCGGCGGGTGACTCTCCACTCGCCAGCGCCGTGTCGACGGTTTGCGGCGCGATCCGCTTGGTCGGCTTGATGCCCAGCTCCCGCAGCATTTCCGCCTGCCGGATCGCGTTGCCGCGGCCGGATACGAGTTTCCGCTCCGCGCTCGAGTAGGCGTTCTGCGCGGCGGCAAGGCGGTCGCCGACGAGACGCAGGTCGTCGACGAATCCCGCAAGCTTGTCGTACAGTTCCGCGCCGCGGCGGGCGATCTCCTGCGCGTTGCGGCTTTGCTGTTCCTGCCGCCACAGATGCGCGACCGTTCGCACGACGAAGAGCAGTGTGGACGGGCTGACCAGCAGCACGTTGCGCTGCCATGCGTCCAGGAAGAGTTCCTCATCGGCGCCCACAGCGAGCAGGAAGGCGGGTTCGATCGGAACGAACATCAGCACGAAATCGACGCCGTCGGCGCCGTAGAGCAACTGGTAGTCCTTGCCCGCGAGACTGCGCAGGTGGCTGCGCACGGAATCGAGGTGCTCGGCGATCGCCGCCTTGCGCTCGGCTTCGGTTTCGGCTGCGGCGTAGCGGTCGTACGCCACCAGGGAAACCTTCGCGTCGACCACCAGCTTGCGGCCGCCGGGCAGTTCGATCACCACGTCGGGCTGCAGGCGCCTGCCGTCCGCCGCCACCTCGGAAACCTGCGTCGCGTATTCGAAGCCTTTGCGCAGCCCCGAGGCTTCCAGCACGCGCTCCAGGATGTATTCGCCCCAGGCACCTTGCGTCTTCGACGACCCCTTGAGGGCGGACGTCAGATTCTTTGCGTCGGCGCTCAGCGTCTGATTGAGCGCCACGAGCTGTCGTAGCTGTTCGGCCAGCGCGCTGCGGTCCTTGCCTTCCTGGACGTAGACCTCCTCGACCTTGGACTGGAACTCGCCGATCCGCGCCCGCAGGGGGTCGAGCAGCTGCCCGAGATTGAGCCGGTTCTGCTCGGTGAACCGGGTCGATTTCTCTTCGAGGATGTCGTTGGCCAGCGCCTTGAACTGATGGCTCAGCGCTTCCTTCGCGTCCGCGAGCAGCTGCAGCTTTTCCGCGGCGCTCCGCCGTTCGGCGTCGAGCAGGACCTGCAGCGCCCTGCGTTCGCCTTCGAGCGTCGCGCGTTCGCGGCCGGCGCGGTCCAGTTGCTCCCGCCATTGCGCGGACTCAACCTTGGCGGCGCGAATTTGCGATGCCGCGGCACGCCATGTCGCAAACCCGCCCGCCGCGAATCCGATGAGACCCGCGGTCAATCCTGCGGCCAGTTCGCCGGTTCCGAATGTCATATGCACGGAAACTCCTGGGCCGGGAATGCCCAATACAGCCCGGTCCGGATCGTAAACGAGCCGTCCTCCTCGTATCCCAGGGCTTGCCGCACCTCCGCCGGGGCGTCGGTCTGCAGGCGGCGGATCATCGCGACGGCGTCCGGCGGCGTCCGCATTCGTTCGACCCAGGAGGCGAACTCGAGGCGCAGAGGCCAGGTGTCGTGCGCAGTCACGGTGAAGCCCGCCGCCGTCAACATGGCCTGCCATTGGCGCGGGGCGTGGCTGCGCACGTGCGAGCGGTCGCGCAGCAGTTCGATCGTTTGCAGATGGGTATCCGCGAGCGGGTCGTCCTCGCCTTCCGTGTCGATCATCAGCAGATGTCCGCCCGGCTTCAGGACGCGGCGCATTTCCCGCAACGCGACCTCGATCCGCCGCCAATGATGCGCGCTCTTGCGTGAGCACACGAGGTCGAAGGATTCGTCCGCGAACGGCAGACGGTCGCCTGCGCCTTCCACGGTTTCGACCTGCGGCAGATGCCGTGCCGCCGCCGCATCGCGCACGACCGCCAGCATCCCGGGCGCCGGGTCGAGCGCCACGACCCGGGCAAAGTCCGGCGCGATCGCAAAGCTCAGATGCCCGGCGCCGCAACCCACGTCGAGGGCGGCGGCCGTCCCGGCTCTCCCGGTTGCGTGCCGGGCCAGTTCCTGCGCGCGGACGAGATCCGGGCCCTGCGCATGGACCGCGCTGGTCAGATAGGCGCGCGCCTGCGCGTCGAATTGCGCCAATACCGTCTGCTCATGCGTCGACATGGGATTGCTCCTTTCCCGATCGGTAGTCTTCGAACAGTTGCCGCAGCGTCTCCGGGCCGATCTCGGTTGCGGTGGCGTCGGCATGCCGGTGCACTCCTCGTAGCAGCGCGCGATCGCCGGCAGATCCGAGAAATCCAGCCCGGGTGCGATGCCCCGGGTGTAGAGGTTCATGGCCAGGGTGATGAGGTCGCCGTTGCCGAACAGGCATCCCTCCACCCGTTGCGCGCCGGACATGGGTGACCTGCGCTTCGATGAAGCGCAGCTTCCGCGGTCGGCTCATCGGCTCGAACAACGCCTGGTTGCCGTCGCGCAGGTCGGTGGAAAGCCAGATCGGTGCCAGGCGGTGGGTGCGTGCCGGCCATTGCCGGTCGGCCAGGGAAACCGGCGGGAACGGCCGGTACTTCGTTTCAGGATTCGGAATCATCTTGTTTCCCCCGGGGAACAACGCGTTGCGCGCGGCGCAAGCCGCGTGCGAACCGGAACGGACCAGGTGTGCGCGTACCCCTGCGATGCTCCGGTGGGCGGAGCGCCGTTGTGCGGCCGGGGTCAGGGGGAAGTCAGAACGTCGCGGGGACGTCGTGGCGCGCAGGCAGACCCCGGCCCGGCGCTAGTCGGGCCAGCAGCAGGGCGCAACGCAGGTTGCGGGGGGAGGGTGCGCGAGTAATCACCGCCACAGCGTATGCGAATGCGCGGAATCGGTCAATTCCTTCCTTGGCTTGCGGCGCGACGCGGGCCAACCGGCTATCCTGCTGCCGCCATGGATCCCGTTGCCCATCTCCCGCACGCCGCCGGCGTCACCCTCACTGCCGCGCAGCATGTGCTGACCGTGCTCTCCGGGAGCGCGGTCGGCTTCACCCTCGGCATCATCGGCGGAGGCGGATCCATTCTCGCCGTGCCGCTTCTGCTGTACCTCGTCGGGTATCCGGATCCGCATGTGGTGATCGGCACCACCGCGTTTGCCGTTTCGATGAACGCCTACGCCAATCTCGCGCTGCATGCGCGTGCCGGCAACGTGCGGTGGAAGCAGGGCATCTTGTTTGCGGTGGTCGGCGCGGCGATGGCCTTCGTCGGTTCCAGTATCGGCAAGGCCGTGGACGGCCGGCGTCTGCTGTTCCTGTTCGCCCTGCTGATGCTCGGGATCGCGGTCCTGATGGTGCGCCAGCGCGCCGTCGCCGCGATGCTGGAGAAGACGCAGGCGCAGTGCGGCGAGGCCCTGTGCGCCGCCCGTCTGGCCGGTTCGGCGGCCTTGGCCGGCGTGTTCTCGGGATTCTTCGGCATCGGGGGCGGGTTCCTGATCGTTCCCGGCCTGGCGCTGCCGACGGGGATGCCCATGGTCACCGCGGTGGGAACCTCGCTGATCTCGGTTGGCACGTTCGGTCTGACCACTGCGCTGAACTACGCCCGCTCGGGAATGCTGGACTGGCGGGTGGCCCTGCAGTTCATCGCCGGCGGCATCGTCGGCGGCTGGGCCGGCACCCGCGCCGCCACCCGGCTCGGACGCAGCGGGAAAGGTACCCTGAACTGGATTTTTGCCGGGCTCGTCGTCGCGGTCGCGTCGTACATGCTGTACAAGAACGCGCCGTAGTCTTGGGTGCGATGGGTGTGCGGTACGCGCGTCC
>JAJYBQ010000138.1 GCA_021778935.1 Pseudomonadota bacterium
TCTATCGGCCAACCGGGTCGAGCGGACGCTCGACCGCGACCGCCTGCCGCGCCGCGCCTCGCTGGGCGGCTACCGCCGCGACCTCATGCGCCTGCAACGGCTGCTCGCCCCAGACCCCGACTCCCTCATACAGGTCCTCAACCGGCCGCCGCGCTGGGCAAGCGAGGAGGATCTTGATACGCTGCATCTGGCCACCGAAAACTTCCTCGTCGTCGTCCGCGACCTGGAAAGCCTGCAGGGACGCATTACCCTGCTGGTGGAAGAGATCGCCGCCCGCGTGGCCGAGCGGACCAACCGCAGCGTCTTCGTCCTGACCGCGGTGACCGTGATTGCGCTGCCGGCGACCGTCATCGGCACGGTGTTCGGCATGAACGTGGGCGGGATGCCGATGCGGGGCGCGCCATACGGCTTCAGCGTCCTCCTGGCGGTCTCAGGACTATTGACGATCGCCGCGTCCTGGTGGATCGCGCGACTGTTGAAGGACTGAGCGGCATCGCGAGTCCATGGTGTTGGCGGGTGTTCGGGGGTCCCAAGTGTCTTCGGATATGGCGCAAACCTCGGTGATCGACAACGCTGCATTGCAGGGCCTCATCGACGCCCTGACGGTGCAGGGCTACGCGGTGCTCGCGCCGGTCGTGCGCGACGGCGCGATCGGCCTCGAGCCGATCTCCGGCCTCGGCGACCTGCCCCGCGGATGGTCGGACGTGCAGGCGCCGGGGCACTACCGCCTGGAACAAGGCCGGTGCGATCCCGACGCGCTCTTCGCGACCACGGTCGGCCCGCAATCCTGGAAGCGTTTCCTGCATCCGCCCCGCGAGGTCCTGTGGACCGCGCAGCGGCAATCCGACGGCGGCTTTACCGTGGCGCCCGGCGCCGCCGATGCGGCGGTCGACCACCCGGGAAGCGAATCGCCGCGGCAGGCGTTTCTCGGGGTGCGCGCCTGCGAACTGCACGCCATCGCCATCCAGGACCGCGTGTTCGCCGACGGACCGTTCGCCGACGCCGGGTATGCCGCGCGCCGCGCCGCGACCTTCGTCATCGCCGTGCAATGCGGGCAGGCGGCCGACACCTGTTTCTGTGCGGCAATGAGAACCGGCCCCGCAGCCGTGGCAGGCTTCGATCTCGCGCTCACCGAATTTCCCGAACGCGGCGAATTCCTGGCCGCGGCCGGGAGCGCCCGCGGCGCGGCGCTGCTCGCGGGCGTCGCCCGGCGAGCGGCCACGGAAGCGGACTGCGCCGCGGCGCAAGCCGCCGTCGCACGGGCGGCGGCGATGCAAACGCGGGCCATCGACACCACGCGAATCCGCGAGCGCCTGCAGGCCCAGCCCCAGCACCCGCAATGGGAAGCGGTCGGCGAACGCTGCCTGACCTGCGGCAACTGCACCATGGTCTGTCCGACCTGCTTCTGCACCGCGGTCTCGGATGGCAGCGACCTTGCCGGCGAGACCGCATGGCGGGTGCGCGAGTGGGATTCCTGTTTTACGCTGTCGTTTTCCCACCTGCACGGCGGGTCGGTGCGGCGCAGCAACGCCGCACGCTACCGGCAGTGGATGACGCACAAGCTCGCGAACTGGGTCGATCAGTTCGGCACCAGCGGCTGCGTGGGCTGCGGGCGCTGCATCACCTGGTGCCCGGTGGGCATCGACATCACGGAAGTCGCGGGCGCGTTCACGGCACCGGAGGACGCATGAAGGACATCGCCCAGATCCTGCACGACCATCCGTTCCTCGCCGGACTCGCGCCCGCGCACGAATCCCTGCTCGCCGGCTGCGCCCGCAACCGGCACTTCGCGGCCGACCGCTACCTCTTCCGGGAAGGCGACCCTGCCGATGAATTCTTTCTGATCCGCCACGGCAAGGTGGCACTGGAGATCGCCGCCCCCGGCCATGCGCCGCGGGTCATCGCGACGCTCCACGAAGGGGATATCGTCGGCGCCTCGTGGCTGGTGCCGCCGTATCGCTGGACCTTCGATGCGCGCGCGGCGGGAGATCTGCGGGCGATCGGCCTCGATGCCGCCTGCCTGCGGGGCAAGTGCGAAGAAGATCACGACCTGGGCTACGACATGATGAAGCGGTTCCTGCCGGTGCTGGTGCAGCGCCTGCATGCCGCGCGCCTGCAGATGCTGGATGTCTATGGACGGCACGATGAGTGACGCATGCACCGGCGCAAGGGCGGCCGATCCGTTCCTCCCGGCGCTCTATCGGGTTGCCGCCGTCCACCGCGAACTGGGGGACACGGTGACGCTCGATCTGGTCCCGGGTCCGGGTGCGACGCGCCCCGACTTCGCGCCCGGGCAGTTCAACATGCTCTACGCCTTCGGCGTGGGCGAAGTTCCGATCAGCGTGAGCGGCCCCCCCGATCGCGGTTCCGCGTTCCGACACACCGTGCGCAGCGTGGGCGCAGTGAGCGCGGCGCTCACGAAGCTCGCGCCCGGCGCGGCAATCGGCCTGCGCGGGCCCTACGGGCGCGGCTGGCCGGTCGAAGCGGCCGAAGGCGGCGACGTCGTGCTGATCGCGGGCGGGCTCGGTCTGGCACCCTTGCGCCCCGCCCTCTACGCGATCCTCGGCCGGCGCGCACGCTATGGACGTGTCGCCCTGCTCTGCGGCAGCCGAACCCCCTCCGACCAGCTTTTTCGGGACGAACTCGAGCGCTGGAGCGAACAGGCCGATCTGCAGGTGCTCCGCACCGTGGACCATGCCGATGCGTCGTGGCACGGGTACGTCGGGGTGGTTCCCGGCCTGGTCGCGCGCGCCGGGTTCGACCCTGCGAACACGACGGCGATGGTCTGCGGGCCCGAGATCATGATGCGGTTTTCCGCGACCGCGCTCGTGCAGGCCGGTGTCGCGGCGGCGCGCATCCATCTCTCGCTGGAACGCAACATGCACTGCGCGATCGGCCTGTGCGGCCACTGCCAGTTCGGGCCGGACTTCGTCTGCAAGGACGGACCGGTGACGAGCTACGAACGCGTCGCCCACGCGCTCGTGGTGCGAGAACTGTGAACGGCAGCGGATCATGAGCGCCCGCCCCCGTCCCCGTCTCGCCGTCTGGAAATTCGCATCCTGCGACGGCTGCCAGTTGTCGCTGCTCGAATGCGAGGACGAGCTGCTCGCACTGGCCCAGGCGGTGGAAATCGCCAACTTCGCCGAGGCGACGAGTACGGTGCTTCCCGGCCCCTACGACGTCTCGCTGGTCGAAGGCTCGATCACCACGGCACACGACGCCCGCCGCATCCTCGAGGTGCGGGCCCAGTCGCGGGTGCTCGTCGCGATCGGCGCCTGCGCGACCGCGGGCGGCATCCAGGCGCTGCGCAATTTCGGCGACGTCGACGCCTTCGCCGCAGCGGTCTATCCGGCACCACGATTGCTGGCAACGCTGGCGACCGCAACGCCGATCTCCGCCCATGTCGCGGTCGACCTGGAACTGCGCGGCTGTCCCGTCAACAAGGAGCAGCTGCTCGAACTGGTCGCCGCCCTGCTCGCCGGGCGCCGCCCCGCAGTTGCCGAATACAGCGTCTGCATCGAATGCAAGCGGCGCGGCAACGTCTGCGTTGCGGTGCAGGGTACGCCCTGCCTCGGGCCGGCGACCCATGCCGGCTGCGGCGCCATCTGCCCGGCGTTCCGCCGCGGCTGCTACGGCTGCTTCGGGCCGATGGAAACCCCCAACCTGCGGGCGCTGACGGCGCAGTGGCAGCAGGCGGGCATGGCGCCGCGCGCAATCCGCCAGGCCTTGCGGATGTTCACCGCGGCGGCGCCGGAATTTGCGGCCGAAAGCGAACGACATGACAAGTAGTGGAAACGGCGGCAACGGCGGCGGCGCGGCGCGGCGATCGATCCGCGTCGAGGCGCTCACCCGGGTCGAAGGCGAAGGCGCTCTCGATCTCGACATCGAGGGCGGGCATCTGACCGCGGCGCGACTGCGGATCTACGAACCGCCGCGCTTTTTCGAGGCACTGCTGCGCGGCCGAAGCTACCGCGATGCGCCCGACATCACCGCGCGGATCTGCGGCATCTGCCCGGTCGCCTATCAGATGAGTTCGGCGCATGCCATCGAAAACGCCTTCGGGGTGTGGGTCGCCGAGCCGCTGCGCGCACTGCGCCGCCTGCTCTATTGCGGTGAATGGATCGAGAGTCATGCGCTGCACATCGTTCTGCTGCATGCACCGGATTTCCTCGGGCTTCCGGATGGCATCGCGATGGCCCGCGATCACGGCGACGCGCTGCGCGACGGACTGGCCTTGAAGAAAGCCGGCAACGAGATCCTGCGCGTGCTGGGCGGGCGCGAGATCCACCCGGTGAGCGTGCGCGCGGGGGGCTTCCACCGCCTGCCCCGCCGGGCGGAGCGCGCAGCGCTCGCGCGGACGATGGGTGCGGCGCGCGACCGTGCCTGGCGCCTGGCGCGGTGGACCGCGACCTTGCCCATGCCCGAGGTCGAGCGCCCCTACGAATTCGTCGCGCTGCGGCACCCGGACGAATATCCGTTCAACGAAGGACGCCTGATTTCGAGCGGCGGTCTGGACCTCGACATCGCGGACTTCGACTCCGCCTTCGAGGAAGTGCAGGTGCCGCACTCGACCGCGCTGCACGCCCGCCTGCGCGGGCGCGGCGCCTACCTCGTCGGGCCGCTCGCGCGCTACGCGCTCAACTTCGATCGTCTGCCCGCCCCGATCCAGGATCTGGCACAGGAATGCGGACTCGGAGCCGTCTGCCGCAACCCGTTCCGCAGCATCGTCGTGCGCGCGATCGAAATTGTCTATGCCTGCGAGGAAGCGCTGCGAATCCTCGCCGCGCTGCCCGACGACCTCGAATCGGGCGCCGCCTTCGCGCCGGTGGCGCCCCGCGCCGCCGTCGGATACGGGTGCACCGAAGCACCGCGCGGATTCTGCTGGCACCGTTATGAATTCGCGGCGGACGGCAGCATCCTCGAAGCGCGCATCGTTCCTCCCACCTCGCAGAACCAGGCGACGATCGAAGACGACCTCCGCGCCGTCGCCGAACCCCTGCTCGACCACGACGACGAGACGATCCGGATCCACTGCGAGCGCAGCATCCGCAACCACGATCCGTGCATCTCCTGTTCGACGCATTTCCTGCGCCTGGCGGTGCGCCGATCGTGACCCGCACGCTGATCGCCGGCATCGGCAACCCGGACCGCGGCGACGACGGCGTCGGCCCCGCGGTCATCGCCGCCCTCACCGACCGGTTGGCGGACGGAACGCGGGCGATCCCGCTCCGCGGCGACCTCCTGCCGCTGCTCGACGCGTGGTCGCAGGCCGAACGCATCGTGCTCGTGGACGCCTGCGCCGACCGCGGCGCGCCGGGACGCATCCACCGATTGCACAATCCCGTGGCGGAGGAGCTGCCGCCCGAGGCCCCGACGTCGAGCCACGCGCTGGGCATGGCCGAGACCCTGGCGCTGGCGCGGGCTCTCGCCGAGCCCGGCGCCGCGGCGCCGGACGTCGTCGTCTATGCCATCGAGGGAGCATGCTTCGATTTCGGCGCCCCGCTGTCGCCGCCCGTCGCCGCGGCGATCGAGCCGCTGGCGAAGCAGATCGTCGCGGACACCGCCGCAACCGCTCCCCGCTGACCGGAACCGCCGACCGCCCTACACCGGCTGTTCCGGCTGTTCCGCCTGCGCCGCCGCCATCGCGGCGATGACTTCCTCGTCGCCGACCTGATGAAAATCCACGTAATGCGCGCCGATCGCGTAAAACGCCTCGGGCTGGACGAGGCACACGACGCGGTCCACTTCTGCGCGGAGTGCCGCGATGACCTCCGGGGGCGCAACCGGCACGGCGAGCACGAGTTGCGCGGGCTTGCGGCGACGCAGGGACGTCAACGCCGCGCGCATCGTCGTACCGGTTGCGATGCCGTCGTCGACCACGATGGCGCTGCGCCCCATCGCCGACAACGGGGCGCGGTGCGCGAGATACACCCGGCGACGGCGCTCGATCTCCAGCAGCTGCCGCTTCGCCTCGGCATCGATGTACGAACGATCCACGCCGGTTTCCTGTTGCACCTCGGCATCGACGACCACCTCCGGATGTTTGCCGTCCACCACCGCCGCGACCGCGAGCTCCGGCTGCCAGGGAACGCCGATCTTGCGCACCAGAAGCAGGTCCATGGGCGCATGCAGGCTGCGCGCCACTTCCGCCGCCACCGGAACCCCGCCCCGGGGCAGGGCGAAGACCACCGGCGCGGGCAGCGGAATCGCCGCGAGTTCGCGCGCCAGGATCCGCCCGGCTTCCGCACGGTCTGCGAAACGCGCGCTCATGGCCTGCGCCCACCCTGGACCAGATGGTCGAGGAACCAGTGCCCGGCGAGGTCCGCCACGGCCTCGAGCGCACCCGGCTCTTCGAACAGATGGGTCGCCCTGGGCACGATCGCCAGGCGCTTCTCGCAGGTCAACAAGTCGGCGGCCTCGCGATTCCAGCGCAGGACCTCGCGGTCGCGCTCGCCGACGATGAGCAATGTGGGGGCGCGCACCTTGGCGAGATGATCGGCCGCAAGGTCGGGCCTTCCGCCGCGCGAGACCAGGGCCGCCACCCGATCTGGTCGGGCCGCCGCCGCCCGGAGCGCGGCGGCCGCACCGGTGCTGGCGCCGAACAGTCCGATCGGCAGACCCGATATTCCGTCGCGCGCCGCGACCCACGACAACGCCTCGAGCAGACGGGATGCCAGCAGGTGGATGTCGAACACGTTGCCGACCGCACTGCCCTCGCGTTCGGTCAGGAGATCGAAGAGCAATGTTCCGAGTCCCACCTCCTGGAGCGCCTGCGCGAC
>JAJYBQ010000139.1 GCA_021778935.1 Pseudomonadota bacterium
TCGTCGCGCAGGTCCACGCCCACGAACCGGCAACGATCGACTTCCGCCGTCATGCGATACATGGAGAAGCTCGGCCACGGCGACAACACCGTCGCGCCGGGACGGGCGCAGGCGTGGATCATCAGGTGGATGATCTCGTCCGAACCGTTGCCCAGCAGCAGCGCCTGGCCGGCCGGGAGCCCGATCCGTTCCGCCAGTCGTTGCTTGAACGACGCCGGCTCGCCGGGCGGGTAGCGGTTGAGGGCGACCCGCCCGAGGCGTTCCCCCAGCGCCCGCGCGAGATCCGGCGGCAGCACGTATGGGTTTTCCATCAGGTCGAGCTTGACCAGGCCTTCGGCCGGCGCGACCGCATAGGCGTGCAGCGCGCGCACGTCCTCCCGGAACCCGTTGCGGATTGCGTCCCGGATCGCCTCGGGCCCGCCGTCGACTCCGCCCGACCGCGTCACTGCGGTTCCGATCCGGACATGCGCAGTTCGGCGCTGCGCGCGTGCGCGTACAGTCCTTCGCCATGCGCCAGGCGCGCCGCCACCGCGCCCAGGCTGTGCGCCCCCGCTGCGGAGACCTCGATCACACTGCTGCGCTTCTGGAAATCCGATACGCCCAGGGGCGAGGAAAACCGCGCGGTGCGCGACGTCGGCAGGACGTGGTTGGGTCCGGCGCAGTAGTCGCCCAGGGATTCGCTCGCATAGCGGCCCAGGAACATCGCCCCGGCATGGCGGATGCGCTCCGCCCAGCGGCGCGGGTTCCCGGTCGAGATTTCGAGGTGCTCGGGCGCGATGCGGTTGGCGATTTCGCAGGCCTGCTCCATGTCGCGCACCAGAATCAGCGCCCCCCGGTTGGCGAGCGAGGTTTCGATGATCGCGCGCCGCGGCATGGTCGGCAGCAGGCGGTCGATCGACGCCGCCACCGCATCGCGGAACGCCGCGTCCGGCGTGAGCAGGATGGACTGCGCCAGTTCGTCATGCTCGGCCTGGGAGAAGAGGTCCATCGCGATCCAGTCCGGATCGGTGCTGCCGTCGCAGAGAATCAGGATCTCGCTGGGGCCGGCGATCATGTCGATGCCGACGGTGCCGAACACCCGCCGCTTCGCCTCCGCGACGTAGGCGTTGCCGGGGCCGACGATCTTGTCCACGGCGGGCACCGTGGCGGTGCCGTAGGCCAACGCGCCGACGGCCTGCGCGCCGCCGATGGCGAAGGCGCGGGTCACGCCCGACAGCGCCGCCGCCGCCAGCACGAGCGCGTTGCGCACGCCGTCGGGCGCCGGTGCAACCATCACGATCTCGCGCACCCCGGCGACCTGCGCGGGAATGGCATTCATCAGCACCGAGGACGGATAGGCCGCCTTGCCGCCCGGCACGTAGATTCCGACCCGGTCGAGCGGCGTCACCCGGATGCCCAGCGTCGTGCCGTCGGGATCGGCGATGTGCCAATCCCGTGCCTGCCCCGCTTCGTGAAAGCGACGGATGCGCGCGGCGGCGGTTTCCAGGGCGGCACGATCCTCCGGCGCCAGCGCCGCCAGCGCCGCCTTCATCGCGCCGGGGCCGATTTCGAGATCGGCCGCCGCCGCCGCGTCGACGCGATCGAAGCGGCGGGTGTACTCGATCAAGGCCGCATCGCCGCGCTGCCGCACCGCCGTCAGGATTTCGTCGACGCGCGCCGCGATCTGGCGATCGGGCTCGTCGCCCAAGGCGAGCAGTTCCGTCAGCCGTGCGTCGAAATCGGCGGCGGTGGCATCGAAGGAACGAATCTTCATGCGTGCATCACTCCGTTCGTTGATTGCGCCTGCGCGACCGCGTCGCGGAGGGTCTCGACCAGCGGCGCCAGGCGTTCCCGGCGCGTCTTGAACGACGTCTGGTTGACGACGAGCCGCGAACTGATGGCGACGATCTCCTCCACTTCGACCAGGCCGTTGGCCTTGAGCGTCGCGCCGCTCGACACCAGGTCGACGATCGCATCCGCCAAGCCGGCGAGCGGCGCAAGCTCCATCGACCCGTAGAGCTTGATGAGGTCGACGTGCACGCCCTTGCGCGCGAAAAAATCGCGCGCGGTTTCGACGTACTTCGTCGCGACGCGCAGTCGCGCGCCCCGCCGCACGGCGTCGCGGTAGTCGAATCCGGCCGGTGCGGCGACACACAGGCGGCAATGGCCGATGGCGAGGTCGACCGGCTGGTAGAGCCCGGCGCCGCCGTGCTCCATCAGGGTGTCGGCACCCGTGACCCCGAGATCCGCGGCGCCGTATTGCACATAGGTCGGTACGTCGGAGGCCCGCACGACGACGATCCGCAGGTCCGGCATCGAGGTGCCGATGATGAGTTTGCGGGTGGCCGAGGGCGACTCGTCGGGCACGATGCCGGCGCGCGCGAGCAACGGCAGCGCCTCTTCGAAGATTCGTCCCTTGGGGACGGCGATTGTCAGCATGGAAATGGAACCCTCCCCCTAGCCCTCTCCCGCCCGGCGGGAGAGGGGATTTTTCCCCTGGATCGCTCCCGCCGGGCGGGGAGAGAGGACTTTTCCGGAGAACGCATTGCTCATCGGATCCGTTCGATCTGCGCACCAAGCGCCGCGAGGCGCGTTTCCATCGCCTCGTAGCCGCGGTCGAGATGGTATATGCGATCGACGATCGTCTCGCCCTGCGCCACCAGGCCGGCGATCACCAGACTGGCGGAGGCGCGCAGATCGGTCGCCATGATCGTCGCGCCCGACAGCGCCTCCACGCCGCACACGACCGCGGTGTGGCCGTCGATATCGATGCGGGCGCCCAGGCGCTGCAATTCGAGCACGTGCATGAAGCGGTTCTCGAAAATATTCTCGCTGATCCGCGCCACCCCGCGGGCGATGCAGTTGAGGGCCATGAACTGCGCCTGGGCATCGGTCGGGAATGCGGGATGGGGTGCGGTGCGCAGGCTCACCGCCGCCGGGCGCTCGTCCATGCGCAGGCGGATCCAGTCTGCGCCGGTTTCCACCTGCGCCCCCGCCTCGCGCAATTTTTCCAGCACGGCGTCGAGCGCCGTGGGGGCCGCCGCCTCGAGGCGAATGTCGCCGCCGGTCGCCGCCACGGCGGCGAGGAAGGTGGCGCTCTCGATCCGATCGGGCATGACGCGATGCCGCGCGCCGTGCAGGCGTTCGACCCCCTCGATCTCGATGCGGTCGGTCCCCGCGCCGGCGATCTTCGCGCCCATCGCATTGAGACACGCCGCCAAGTCGGCGATTTCAGGCTCGCGCGCAGCGTTTTCGATCACCGTCATGCCGTCGGCAAGGGCAGCGGCCATCATCAGGTTTTCCGTGCCCGTGACCGTGACCATGTCGGTGATGATGTGGGCTCCGCGCAGTCGGCCCGACCGCCTCGCGACGATATAGCCTTGGTCGAGGTGCAGGTCGGCACCGAGCGCCTGCAGTCCCTTCAAATGCTGATCGACGGGGCGCGCGCCGATGGCGCAGCCGCCGGGCAGGCTGACGCGTGCCGCGCCCTCCCGCGCCAGCAGCGGCCCGAGCACCAAAATCGCAGCCCGCATGGTCTTGACGGTATCGTATGGCGCCTCCACCGAGCGGATCTCGCCCGCTCGCAGCGCCACCCGTCCGTCTCCCGTCGTTTCCACGGCAACGCCCATGGCGCCCAGCAGGCGGGCCATGGTCGCGGTATCGGCGAGCTGCGGCACATTTTCGAGCTGCAGGGGATCGGCAGTGAGCAGGGACGCGGCCATGATCGGCAGCGCGGCGTTTTTCGCGCCGGCGACGCGCACGGTACCGTGCAGGCGGCGCCCCCCTTGGATTCGTAGCTTTTGCATGATGAGACGATGGATGGTCGGTTTAGCCGCGCAACTTGGTTCCCCGCCGCAGCATTGCCAGGACCAGCCCGGAGGCGCCCAGCAACGCCGACGCCACCACGGCAAGGCTGATCCACGGCGACGTGTCGGATTGCGCAAAAAACCCGAAACGGAATCCGTCGATCATGTAGAAAAACGGATTGAACCGGGAAAACGTCTGCCAGAACGCGGGAAGGCTGTGCACGGAATAAAAGACGCCGGAGAGAAAGGTCGCCGGCAGGATGAGGAAGTTTTGAAACGCGGCCAACTGGTCGAATTTGTCCGAGAGAATACCCGCAATCAGGCCCAGCACGCCGAGCAGCGCCGCGCCCAGGAAACCGAACACGAAAACCCAGAGCGGAGCGTGGAAGGAAACCGGCGCCAGCGCGAGCGTGACGAGGAATACGCCGAGCCCGACGATCGCGCCGCGCACGACCGCCGCCAGGACGTAGGCCGCGAAAAACTGCAGCGCCGAGATCGGCGGCAGCAGCAGGAACACCAGGCTGCCCATGATCTTCGACTGGATCAGCGACGACGAGGTGTTGGCGAAGGCGTTCTGCAACACCGACATCATCACCAGCCCCGGGACGAGGAACGATTTGTAGCGCACCCCGGGGAATGGCTCGGCGCGCACATCGAGAGCATGGCCGAACACCAGCAGGTAGAGCACCGAGGTCAACACCGGTGCCGCGACGGTCTGGAAGGAAACCTTCCAGAAACGCAATACTTCCTTGTAAAAAATCGTCCGGAACGCCACCCAGCCCGCGCCGCGCGCGGCGCCCACGACGGCGCGATCCACGGCGTCGCCGCTCATGCAGCGCTCCGCGGACGATCCGGGGCGGCCCCGGCGGTCCGGGACGTCAGGCGCAGAAACACCTCTTCCAGGTCGGCATGGCCGGCCAGGAGATTGGGCGTCGAGTCGAGCGCGACGATCCGCCCCGCCGTGAGCATTGCAATGCGCCCGCACATCTGCTGCGCCTCCTCCAGGTAGTGGGTCGTCAACACGATGGTGTGCCCGGCGCGGTTCAAGCGCCCCATGAACTGCCACAGCCCCTGGCGCAACGCCACATCGACCCCGGCGGTCGGTTCATCGAGGACGATCACCGGCGGGCGATGCACCAGCGCCTGCGCCACCAGCACGCGGCGTTTCATGCCGCCCGACAGCGCACGCATGTTCGTGTCCGCCTTGGCGGTGAGGTCGAGATTTTCCATGACCTCGTCGATCCAGGCGTCGTTGTTGCGCAAGCCGTAGTATCCCGACTGGATGCGCAGCGTCTCGCGCACCGTGAAGAACGGATCGAACACCAGTTCCTGGGGCACGACGCCGAGATTGGCGCGCGCGGCACGGTACTCCCGGACCACATCGTGGCCCATGACACAGGCGCAACCCTCGGTCGCGCGCGTCAGGCCGGCAACGATCGAGATCAGCGTCGTCTTGCCGGCGCCGTTCGGTCCGAGGAGGCCGAAGAACTCCCCGGGTTCCACCCGCAGGTCGACCGCGTCCAGTGCCGTCAGATCGGCATAACGCTTGCGCAGTGCGCGAACCTCGATGGCGGCGGGAGACATCACGGAATGCTGGCGGAATGCGGACGCCGGCCACCGGAAATGGGCGGCGCCGCAGCCCGTATTCTCCCACGGATCGGACGGCGGACCGCGGTCGGCCGGGACACCGACCCGGGATGGCCCGGACGCTCCGGGCGCGGCACGCAGCGTCAGCCGGGACCGGGATCGGCGCAAAACCCGCCGACGATGGCGTCCAGCCCGTACAGGCGGGCCAGGCTGCGCAAGTCGTCCGGAACCGCCTCGAGCCGCAACAACCGGCCGGCCGCACCGGCGGCACGAGCCCAGGCGAGCACCGCCGCCACGGCCGAGGAATCGCAGCGCCGCACCGCCGAAAAATCCATCACCGCGTCGCCGGCCCGGATCGCGGCCACCCCGGCCTCGACGATGCGGGCCGCATTGTGGTTCGTCACGGCGTCGGCGTCGATACGCATATCAGGACGATTTCCCGACCGCCATCTGCTGGTTCTTCTCGGTCAGCATGCGGATCAAGCCATCGATTCCGCGCTGATTGATGATCTCGTTGAACTCGCTCTTGTACGTCTGTACCAGCCAGACCCCCATGATGTTGAGGTCGTAGATCTGCCAGCCGTGACGGGTCTTTCCCAGCCGGTAGGCGAGATCGATGGGATTGTCCGCGGTCGACGAAAGGATCTGCGTGCGGATGATCGCGTCATCGGGGTAGGGTTGCTCGCGCACGGGCAGCACATGCACCCTTTCGTCGGTCACCCGGGACAACGCGCCGGCATAGGTATGGACCAGAAGCAGGCGGAATTGGCTCATGATTGCGGCGCGCTGCGCGGGCGTCGCCTGCCGCCATGCCCGACCGACGACCAGCCGCGTCGTCCGCTCCATATCCACGTACGGCAGGATCCGCGCATCGACCAACTGCTGCAGGCGATCGATGTCGCCGGAACGGATCGCTCGATCGCCGCGAATATCGTCCAGCACGCCGGTGGAAAGCGTCCGCACGAGCGACTCCGGCGTGGTGGTGTCGACGACAAACGAATCGGTCGCGGCACGGGCCGCATCGACGGCCCCCAGCCCCAGGGCCAGCGCGGCGCTCACGGCCACGGCATGCAGGAAACGACGCCAGGACATACCGACTCCCTCGTTCAGTGGTTTTTCAAATCATGCGAGCTGCCCGGATCCGGGCGTTCCGGCTCCTCTTCTCCCTTGGGGAGCGGCGGATTGCCATGGTAGACCAGATTGGTCCGCATCTGCAGGTAGCCGTCCCGTGTGAACGCGTACGGATCCAGAGCGATCTGCTCGAGCAGGTTCGTGGTGTCCAGCAACTCCGCGCGGGCATTGACGTAGTACGCCACCCCAAGTGCATACTGGTCCGCGACCGGCGATATATAGTCGATCGGGCTGAGCAGGAAGTCCGGCACCATGCCGA